>JAJQIE010000044.1 GCA_021199395.1 Lachnospiraceae bacterium
GGGTATATCCATTCAGATCCAGCGTCACATCAATATCGTCCCAGATCACCAGCACCTCAGAGCTGTCCG
The DNA here is from genome assembly GCA_021199395.1 of Lachnospiraceae bacterium. GTDB lineage: Bacteria > Bacillota > Clostridia > Lachnospirales > Lachnospiraceae > Choladousia. The sequence continues at coordinate 70 of JAJQIE010000044.1, forward strand.
CGCTCAGAGTCACCGTCCCCGTACCGGACGTGCTCTCCGCGATATCATTGATCTGGCTCTGCAGAGTCCCCTCCTCCGCGTTCGCCGCCAGGCTGAGCATCGTCAGCGACGCCACACTCAGCATCGAGACACTGTAATTATAGATCTCCTGCTCCTCAGACTCCGTATCCTCCCCGCTCTCCGATTCTGTATCCGATTCGCTCTCAGATTCCGACTCACTCCCGGACTCCGGCTCACTTCCGGACTCCGTGACACTCTCAGCGTCTGATTCGTCTTCTGTATCTGTACTGTTTTCTGTGTCTGATTCGTTCTCAGTATCTGTACCGTTCCCGGTACCTCCGCCATTCCCTGAGGCTGCTGCATTTCGGGTATCTGCTCCGCTCACCGTATGCGTGCCGCTGCCTGATGCTGTTCCTTTCTCCGTATTTGTGCCGCTCTCCGTATTTGTGCCGCTGCCGGATTCTGTACCACTCTCCGTATTAGAGCCGCTCTCCGAATTCGTGCTGCCCTCCGTACCTGAACTGCTGCCGGAATCTGAGCTGTTCCCGGTATTTGAACCGCTGTCGCTATTTGAGCTGTTATCTGTGCCTGAACCGCTGTCGCTATTTGAGCTGTTTCCGGAATCTGTTCCGCTGCCGCTGTTTGAGCTGTTTCCGGATTCTGTTTCGGTGCCGGAATCAGATCTGTTCCCGTTATTTGTATCTGAGCCGTTAGCTGAATCTGAGCTGTTCCCGGTACTTGAACTGTTATCAGAATCTGTTCCGCTGCCGGTATTTGAACCGCTCTCCGTATTCTTGCCGCTATCGGAATCTGTTCCGCTCTCCGTGGACGAGCCAGAGCCTGACGTCCCTGTGTCGTACCCGGAATCCCCGTCTCCAGCACTGCTGTCCGCACCAGAGCTTTCCCCCGAAGAATCCTGGCTGGAATTTTCGCCATCCGATCCAGACCCATCCGCGGTTCCCGCCGTCTCCTGTCCGGACGTATCTCCCGTTGCCGACGCCGATGTTTCTGACGTCGTATCGGATACAGCGCTCTCCATCTCTGACGCCGATATCTCTGACGTCACACTCTCCGCGGAGACTTCCTGCGCCGCTTCCGCAGACGTATCCGACACGGTCAGGATATTCTGCGTCCCGGAGACGCTCGCAATCTCCGTATCCGTTTCTGTGATGACTTCGATATCCGACCCGCTCGCGCTAAGAGAGCCGGGGAGGCTCGTAACCCCCAGTACAATCGAAAGTGCTACTGCCGCTGCCCGTTGTCTGAATTTTCGCATGGTAATCATTCCTCCTCTATCCTGATTGATCCCAGCCTGAAGGCCTGTTACGAAATTTCACCGGCGTCCCACACGCCGCCCGGTACTAAGAACCTGTTAAGAATTAATCTTTACATCTGACTTGTCTAAATCTTTCTGACTCCAGTAGACCGTATCGTATGATTCGAGCGACAAGTATGGCGGCCCATCCATGTTTCCTGTCGCAATATTTTCTTCACAAGACTGGTCGCTGTGAACGGTAAGGGACTATCGCGAAATTACTTACCCATTCCGCACCGTCTGACGCGCCTGACCTATTTTTTCTTCCGGAAGATCCACAAGAGCAGCGCCAGGAGCAGTACGCCCAGAACAGCGATCGCCGGTAAGCCATACGCCATCCACGCGAAGCCATACAGTCCCCCGCCGCCTGCCGTCTCCGCCTCAGCGGCCGTCTCCACACGGCTCGCGTGCACCAGCAGCCGCTGTGTATTGACGCCGTAGGGAGTACAGGTGACAAGCGTCACCAGATCCTCCCCCGGTACGATTGCGAGACTCTCCGTCTCCGTCGGCTCCGTGACCTCTGTGCCGGTCACCTCATAGGTCAGCGTCTCGACAAGAATGTACAGATAAAAGACGTCTCCCTCCTCCAGCCAGTCAAGATCTGTAAACAGCGCCGCCGATGGCAGCCCGCGATGTCCCGCGAGCACGGCGTGCGTCCCTTCCCCTCCGACCGGCAGGGACGTCCCTTCCAGATGCCCCACGCCACTGGAGAGCGATTCGTCCCCGGTCCCATGGTAAATCGGCAGATACAGATCGATCTTTGGAATCGAGAGGTATCCCATCACCCCGTCTCCGGCAGGATTCAACAGAGACTGATAGACACTGTCCTTTCCATCGCTGTCCTCTCCATCGTTTTCCTCCGAAAACGCATCCGATCCCACATATCCGGTCAGATTCGCGTTGTAATCCCGTGCTTTCTCCCACAGAGCATCCTTTTCCTCGTCATTGAGCACGGATACCGCAGCCTGATATTCCTGTGCCAGCTGCTCCTGTCTGCGGCTGTTCCAGAGATTGCTGACCTCGGGGTAAAGCGTGACCCCAAGGCCGCACAGGAAAACCGCTGCTCCGAGGATAAACCGTTTATTTTTCATCCGAAACGCCCCTTCATCTGAAACGCCCTCCCATCCAAAACGTCCCTTCATCTGAGACATTCCTTCATCTGAAACGCCGCTTCTCCCGCGTATAAACCGTCCTGCGGTGAGCACCGTGAAAACGCCCGCATAAAATCAACACGTTTTCTACACATTTTCTCAGAAACTACTATAACGCAAATAATACTTTTAGTCAAGAATTGCTTCTATAGGTATGTTCTCTTTTTTCGTAATCCACTTACCATTAAACGAAAATGGAGAAAATATTTTTAAAATCAGGAGGAAATCAAAATGAACGTCAATACAAATATCGATTATACGGAAATTGGAAGGAAAATTCATCATTCCCGCATGGAACATTCTTACACGCAGGAACAACTTACAGAATTGTGTGACATTTCAACCGCTTTTGTCGGCCATATTGAGCGCGGAACGCGTGCAATGTCCCTGGAAACACTCGTAACCGTATGCAAAATACTGAATTTAAGCGCGGATTATCTGCTGATGGACGAGCTGCCGGAAACCGACGCATCCATCACAGCCGCCGTCAATCAGGTGAAAGCCAAGGGAAATACCCAGTACCAGAAGTTTCTTCTTATTATAAAGGCGCTTGCGATGGTTTCTGATGATCTGTAACAGCCCCGTAATATCTCTGTAAAGTAAAAAAGTATTTTCTGTATCCATCGGACAGGAGGAGTGCTCGCACCCGCCTGTGTGCATAAAAAAGTCAAAGCAGAGAAAAGCACCCTGCATCTGCAGGGTGCCTCACAAAATCACGTTTCCATACTATTCATTTTTCACTCGCCCATATCAGACAAATCAACCGCTTTTGAGACATTAACCGTCTTAAAATTGGCAAGAACTCTATCCATGTCAACAAGAGTCCGGGCAGATATGGATACCGAAGCAACAAGTTCGCATGGTTCATGCATTGTATACCGTCTATGCCGTAACCGCCTTACTTTTTCCTAAAACAGTAATTATTTTTTCAATCGTTAATCCTGTCACACGGGAGATAAGCTCCAATGGCATCCCTTCCTTATCCATATTAATGATAAGCCTTTCCCGTTCTTTTGCTTCTCCCTGAATTGTCCCCCTTGCTTCTCCTCTTGCTTCTCCCCTTGCTTCTCCTTCCGCTACTCCCTGTTCAAAAATCCCCTGACTTAAATTACACATAATATCTATCTCCTTTCTGAATTCACTCCCGGCAGCGATACGATATTCGTTTTCCAGTATATTAATCCGTTCATCTAATGTCAGATGGTTCGAAAATATAAGCTTTCAGGAGGTTTCGATTCTTACAGATTCGAGAAGCTTCAGTAATTACATCATTCTGCCAGCACTCTGCAAAGCTTCCTGCAAAAAGCAATTCCATAATGACGGATGCTTTTCGGAGTCCTTGCATTGAAATATTTATCATATTCCATCTGGTTGATCTGAGCAAGCGCTTTCTGCGCATCCATAGGCATCCTTTTCCTTTCCACGTTATTCGCCTCCTGACTGCTCTGAAATCTCTTTTACACCAAATGGCTTCGTGCGATCATGCTTTGTTTTTGATTATACCTCTACAGCGTAAAAATGTCGAGGGTTTTGGATGATCCGTATGGCATCCAAAGCCCTCGTTAAAATCTGCTTTTTCCTGGCAGACCGTATCGCCATTCCATGTGCAGTATGCACAGGTTCCTGCGATACGGTCTGCCGGTTTCATTTTTCTTCAGGGGACGCCCTGGCCTGTAAACAGGATCAGGACACACCGCCTGAACCTTATCTTATTCCATGTCAGCTCCTCAATGTTTTCTGTTTCTTCTATACACTATACCTGCCAGGCCGATCGCCAGAACCACAAATGAAAGTACAAACAGCACGAGCGTGCGCGTCAGCGGCATCTCATCCCCGGTCTGTACGGACGTCTCCGTTCCCGGCTCCGTTTCTGTCTGCGGCTCCGACTGCGTTTCCGGTTCGGATTCTGTCTGTGGCTCCGGCTCACTCTCTGTCTCCGTCTGTACCTCCGGCTCGCTTTCCGTCTCCGTCTGTACCTCCGGCTCGCTTTCCGTCTCCGTCTGTACCTCCGGTTCTATGTCGGGCTCAGGATGAGTCTCCAGTTGGCTGTCCGGGTCGGGGGGGGGCTGCGGTGGGGTG
>JAJQIE010000333.1 GCA_021199395.1 Lachnospiraceae bacterium
TCTATATCGACTTCATTCCGGAATCCGATTATATCGACAGCGGCATCTGGCAGCTTGTCCTGAGCCCTCGCCGCGTCGTTACCGGCGAATATTCCATCTGGATGCCGGACGCACGCGCCCGGAACGACGGCACCCGTTTCCTTGGCTCTACGCCCGACACGACAATGACCATTCCATCCACAGCTGCGGGCGTGATTGCTGTCGGCGCCTATGACGCACGGCTGGATTCCTACGCATCCTTTTCCGGGCGCGGCTGGCCGGATTCGGGGGAGTCCTGGCATAATCATCCCGATCTGGCCGCGCCCGGCGTGGATGTAACGACCACGGCCGTGGGAGGAGGCTACGTCAGCGTCTCCGGCACTTCCTTCGCCGCTCCTTTCGTTACCGGCTCCGCTGCGCTTTTGATGGAATGGGGGATCATTCGCGGCAATGACCCGTATCTTTACGGTGAAAAGGTGCGGGCATATCTGCGCCGCGGCGCCCGGAAGCTTCCTGGCTTTACACAATGGCCGAACAATCAGGTCGGGTATGGTGCGCTGTGCGTACGAGACAGTCTGTTACAGGTCACACTCTGAGTTACAGGTCACACCTTGACCAGATTTACGCTTGCCACTGTTTTGACAAATGCGTATAATGTAGTAAAGTAGTAAATGGCGAACAGTAAAACGACTGATGTCGTTTACTACAAATCATGTGAGCGCAAAGTAAAACGACGAATGTTGTTTTCTGCAGATAATGGGAATGTGCTCAGGAAGGAGCGTTTAGCTATGATCTACAGAAATTTTCAGGATGTAAGGCTGTCCGCGCTCGGACTTGGATGTATGCGCCTCCCGACAGTAGACGGAGATGATTCCAGGATTGACGAACAGGCCGCGCAGGAGATGGTTGACTACGCCATCGCGAATGGAATCAATTATTATGATACCGCGTGGGGGTATCATGGGGGACAGTCGGAGACGGTGATCGGGCGTTGCCTGAAGAAGTATCCGAGAGAGCAGTTTTACCTTGCTTCCAAGTTTCCGGGGTATGACCTTTCCAATATGGATAAGGTGGAGGAAATTTTTGAGAAGCAGCTGGAAAAGTGCCAGGTGGAGTATTTTGATTTTTATCTTTTCCACAATGTCTGTGAGATGAATATTGAGGATTATCTGGATGAGAAGCATGGAATTTTTGCTTATCTTATGAAGCAGAAGGAAAACGGCAGGATCCGCCATCTGGGATTTTCCGCGCATGGGGCGCTTCCGGTGATGAAACGCTTTCTGGAAAAATATGGAAAGGATATGGAATTCTGCCAGCTGCAGCTGAATTATCTGGACTGGACATTCCAGGACGCGAAGGCAAAGGTGGAGCTTTTGAAGGAATATGGAATTCCGGTGTGGGTAATGGAGCCGCTGCGAGGCGGCCGCCTGGCGAGCCTGAACCGGGAGGATGAGGAAAAGCTTTCCGCTCTTCGACCGGAGGAAGGGATCCCGGCATGGGCGTTCCGGTTCCTGCAGAGTATTCCGGAGATCACTATGATTCTTTCCGGTATGTCGAACCTGACCCAGCTGAAGGACAATATCGCTACCTTTAAGACAGATCGACCGCTGAACGAGCGCGAGATGGAGGCGCTGATGGAGGTGGCGGACGGCATGACAAAGCACATTATCGTTCCCTGCACAGCCTGTCATTACTGCGTCAGCCACTGTCCGCAGGAATTGCCGATTCCGGATATTCTTCGTGTATACAATGAACATAAGTTTTCAAACGGTGGATTTATCCCTGCCATGTACATCCGGACGCTTCCTGAAGAAAAGCGTCCGGGCGCATGCCTTGGCTGCCGCAGCTGTGAGGCGGTATGTCCGCAGCAGATTAAGGTATCTGAGGCGATGGCCGATTTTGCGGCGCGTCTGCAGTCCTGACTGCTCCGGTCTGCCGGGGATCAAACATGTCCAGACAGAGCTTTAGAAATTTCTCGACAGTCGCGTCGTCCGAACGGAAAATCTCATGCTTTGCACCCGGAATACGCACAAAGCGAACCGTTGAAGGGGAAGCCTGCGCGGAATCCGGCGCAGAGTGCGTGTCCGTCACAGGATCCGGAAGCTGCCTTGCCCGCGCAAGTCTGCGGATGAATAGTTCCTGCTGTTCCTTCGAAACGACAGTTTCCTTTTCCGCCTGAACCAGCAAAAGAGGGGCGGAGATCTGCTTCCACGCGTCGTTTATGAGGAACCGGTTCAGCCGGATCGCTTCGCGCAGCCATCCGTAGGACGCGGCGTATGTCTGATAGAGTGGCTCAGCGTCCGTCCTGGATTTATACCAGGCATGTCTCGCGGGCGAGGTGGCGAAGCTTTCCTCGAACGTCTCTTTTCCGTCGTATGCGTGCTGCCCGATCACATAGCTTTTTTCTTTGCCGACAGCACACATGACGGCAACAATCAGTTTTGACACCGCCCACGGCACCTGACCGGTGCAGGGGCAGATCATCGGTGAGGAGAGGACAATTTTCTGAAAAAGCCGCGGCTCCCTGGCGGCGAGAGCAGCGCCGATTCCGCCGCCCATGGAATGGGCAAAGAGAAAGAGCGGAAGCCCCTGCTCCCAATAACTTTTTGCGGCCTGGGCGACAAAGCTCAGGTCATTTACGTATCTTTGCCAGCTGTCTGTATACACGAGTGAAAAATCTCCGTCTGCAAGCCGATATGACCGGCCATGACCGCAGTGCTCCGGTATACAGACATGGTAGCCTGCTTTCAGAAAATAACAGATGACTTCAAAGTATTTATCCGCGGTTTCGGTGAAACCGTGCGAGATGAGGATGATCCCGTTTGCGCCGGAAACGGACCGGTTTCCGGCATCACCGCCGCTGTTTCCCTCGTGGCGGCCGGACGCGTGGACATCCGCGGTATAGAAAGCACAGTAAATCGGCTGCCCAGGCTCGCGCGAGAGATAGCGTTCCTCCCGGTGCGGCAGGATGCAGGGGAGCACGTGCTCTTCCATGTATTCTGGATAATTTTCTTCCGGTCTCATGATTGTGCGCGCCTCCTTCGGATTTCGCCTGCAAGCTCTTCCACTTTTTCATCTGTCAGCAGATACTTTTTATGGAACAGCCATACCGCGATGAGCAGCCCTGCAATCGGAAAGAGGGTCATAGTCATGCGCAATCCCGCCACGGAAGACGCGGCGGCAGCCGTCGAGGAGGCCGCGTCGGTGTCTGAGCTTAAATTGCACACCGCGAGACAGACGGAAGCGACCAGCGCCGCGACGCCGGAGGCGAGCTTTACGACAAATGTCTGCATGGAAAAAATGACGCTCTCATCCCGGCGGTTATTTTTGACCTCGCCGTAATCTACCGTGTTCGCGAGAAAAATCGTCGTGAGGACGGTCAGCATGCCATTTGCCGCGAAAATCAGGAATCCGGGTATAAACAGCAGAAAAACATTCGACATGCTCGTAAAGGTCAGCGCGAGAAGGACAACATATCCGGCCACAGCCATGCCGAAGCTGATATAAAAGATGCGAATAGCGTTAAAAAACCTTCTCAGAAGCGGGAAAAACAGCATCATCGCGAGAATCTGCGTTGCGCCGCCGAACGTATTAAACAGCGTATAGGAGCTATACCAGGAATCGCCGCCGAAATCATATTTAAAGAAATAGATCACGAGGTTTGACGTAATATAGACGGCGCAGTTGATAAGCACAATGGTAATCACGACCGTCATTGCCTGGTCATTGCGGAACAGTGCCCGGAACATCTGCCCAACGGAGGGAGATTCCATGTCTACGGTTGATTTTTCCCGGATATTCAGGCAGGTGCAGCCGATAAAAAGTACAAACAGAACCGCGACAATCAGCGCGAACCATTTAAAACCGACGCGCTCATCGCCGCCTCCCAGTGCCATAACACACATCATTGTGATAACCGTGATCAGCGCGGAGCCGACGCCGGCCGAGCTTCTGGCGAGGGTCGTCAGGCTCTCGCGTTCCCTGCCGCCTTCTGTGAACGCCGGGATCATCGACCAGTAGGGGATGTCCATGATCGTATAGGTCATGCCCCAGAGTATGTAAGTGATCGCGGCGTATGCTACGAGCCCGGCTCCATTGAGGGCAGGCGGCGCGGAGAACATCAGGACCAGAATTACCGCGTTCAGCAGCGTGCCGGTCAAAAGCCAGGGGCGGAACCTCCCGAACCGGGTCTTTGTCTTTGCCACGACCACTCCCATGATCGGGTCATTGAATGCGTCAAATACGCGCGCGATCATCAGAATGATACCCATTGCGATCGCGTTTACGCCGCAGATGTCCTGATAATAGTAAAGGACATAGCTCGCCGAGAGCATGTACACCATATCCTTCCCCACGGCGCCAAGACCGTAGGACGCTTTTTCCTTCATGGAAAGTTTCATTGAAAAATACCTCCTTTTTCCTTCATGGAAAGTTTCATTGAAAAATACCTCCTTGATTTCTTTTATTATAATCATCAGGCTGCCGCGGCGCAAGGGAAAAAGAGAGGGAGCGGGGAATTTGACCCTCGCGGCATCTACGCTTCGCTCCGGTCGGTGCCTGCCTTATGGATCCGTCTGCCTGGCTCGTTGCTTCGCGGGAATAAAAGGGTGGAAAAGTTTCAGGCGGTATAGTAT
>JAJQIE010000335.1 GCA_021199395.1 Lachnospiraceae bacterium
GTTTAATAAAAATAAAAACACATAATACAGAGCTGAAAGAGGAGAAAAATAAAATACTACATAAAAATAGACAATGAAAATTGTGAAAACTGCAAAAACTTGTTAAAATAACCATAATCCTATTGACAAAACTGGATAAACAAACTATAATTCACACATAAACAGTTTAATAAATTTTACAAAAAATCCTAAAATGTAAGAAAAAGCACTAAACAAATATTAAATGTTTAGTATAATATTGGCCAGCTTCAGGTAAAGGGAGAAAAATGAACAATAAGAGCAGGACACTGAGAGAAAGGTTCGAAGAGAAAAAACTGATGATTGGAACACATATACGGTCTCAGGATCCGTGCATGACAGAGCTTCTGGCTGCACTGGGATACGATATGGTCTGGATCGAAAATGAGCATTCCAATCTGGACAGGTATCAGACTACGCTGCATATTATAGCCGCGCAGGCCAGGGGAGCGGCGGCGATTGTGCGCCTGCCCTGGAATGACCCGGTTCTCGCGAAACCGATTCTGGAGCTGGGAGTAGATGGTGTGGTGTTTCCTATGATTAATTCGGAGGAAGAGGCCAGAAGGGCGGTAGCCTCCTGTACCTATCCGCCTAAGGGCATCCGGGGCATGGGGCCAATCCGTTCCAATAATTACGGACTGATTTCGAATGAGGAGTACATTCGTGGGGCGGATGACCAGATCTTTAAGATTATGCAGATCGAGCACAGGGATGGCGTAAAAAATATTGATAAGATCCTGGAGGTAGAGGGTGTGGATGGGATCGTGGTCGGACAGTTTGACCTCTCCGCGTCATTGGGACTTTTGCCGGATGTTTACCATGAGGAAAACCTTTCGTGTATTCGGAGCGTGTTCAATGCGTGTAAAAGACATGGGAAGATCTGCGGCATTTCTTCTGAGCCGAGGACAGAGATCGTCCAGATGTATCTGGATATGGGCGTCGATTTTATATTTATGTGCTATGAATATGACTGGGTGCGTATGGGCGCGGGAAATGCCCTGCATACAATGAGAGAATTGGGAAAGGAGAATGGAAGATGAAAAAACTGCTGATTACGGGATGGATTCCGGAAAATATCCTGGAGTGCTATCAGGACAGATTCGAAATTGTCATGCCGGATCATGAAAAGACGAATTTTACGGGAGAAGAAGTAGCAGCAATGATCGGCGATTTTGACGCTCTGTTTACGATTTCTGCATTTCCGTTCAGAAAGGATCTGATCGATAAAGCAGTGAAATTGAAAGCGGTCGCGAATTTTGGGGTGGGCTACGACAATATAGACTGGAAATACTGCACAGAAAAGAAAATATTTGTGGTCAATACGATGACCACTGTTACAGAGCCGACTGCGGAGCTTGCGTTCAGTATTATGCTTGCGATTACAAAGGGTGTTGTAATGTACGACAGAGAGCTCCGGAAAACGAGAAAATGCGATCCGGAAATGTTTTTTGACCGGGATATTCTGTTGTACGGGAAAACGATAGGAATCATCGGCTACGGCAGAATTGGTCAGGCGATAGGCCGGAGAGCGCAGGGGATCGGGATGAAGGTTATGTATTATGACCCGTTCAGAAAAAGCCCTGAAGAAGAGGCAAAGCTCGGCGCGACATACGGAAGCTTTGACGAAGTGCTTGCAAATGCGGATGTGATTTCCTGCCATATGCCGTATACGAAAGAAAATCACCATATTTTCAATCTTGAGACCTTTCGGAAAATGAAGCCGGGCGCGTATTTTGTCAATGCCGCCAGAGGGCCGGTGATGTGCGAGGCGGATCTGGTGACGGCGCTGAAGGAGAAAATCATCCGCGGAGCTGCTACCGATGTATTTGAATTTGAGCCGAAGGTATCTGAAGATCTGGCGGCGATTGATAATGTGGTGATCACACCTCATATCGGCAGCAATGTCCTGGAGGCGAGGACAAATATGGTGCATGAGGCGCTGGACGGCGTTTACGCGATTTTTGAGGGAAAGCAGCCGATAAACGTAGTAAACCGGGAACTGTTTTAAAAGCAACAGAACCTTTTGCGGGTTCTGATTTGTGAATAAAAAAATAAAGAAAAGGAGAAGGTGACTATGAAAAAAAGAATTTTGGCAGCAGCATTGACATGTACGATGGCACTTACGCCTGTATGTACACCGCTTATGGCAGCCGCGGAGGAAGAATCGTCCGGCTCGGAGCTTTCTACAGAGTATTCGGGAGAGACAATCAGCGTGATTATCTGCAATTCTTCTTTTATGGAGCAAATTGAGGCTGACATCGGAGAATTTGAAGAAGCGACCGGTATCACGGTAGAGTTTGAATCCCTTACGGATTCACAGGTCAGCAATAAAGTCGCTGTTTCATCCGCTGCAGGCGGAACGGATCTGGATGTGTTCGGATATCGTCCGCTCCAGGAGCAGCTGCTCTATGTCCAGAACGGCTGGATGGAGCCTCTGAATTCCTATTTTGAAGACGACGAGGATTATGATTATGAAGATTTCTTCGAGTCAGCGAGAGAAATAACTACAGTGGATGACGTTGCATATGGCATTCCGTATCTGACAGAGAGAGAAATTCTGTATTACAATACAGAGATGTTTGAGGAAGCCGGACTGGACGGGCCGCCTGAGACCTATGATGAGCTGGTAGAGTATTGCGAAATCCTGAATGACCCGGACAACGGCGTATACGCGCTTGCCCTCCGTGGAGAAGGAAACGCTGCTGTTACACAGTTCTCAGGATTCCTCAGAGGATTTGGCGGAGATTTCTATGATGAGGAAGGAAACGCTACGATGAATACGGAAGAGGCGATCGAGGCGCTGCAGTTCTACGGGATGCTCTGCCGCGAATATTGCTCGCCGGGCGTTCTGAGCATGAACTGGTCCGAGACAATGACCCAGTTTACACAGGGTCTGGCAGCGATGAGAATCGACTGCGACAGCCAGTACGCTTACGCGCTGGATGAGGAAAGCTCTCTGATCGTGGACAGCGTTGGCTATGCGGTATTCCCGGAAGGACCGGAAGGAACGACTCCGTTCAACGTAACCGGCTGGGCGCTTGGCATTGGCTCCAACTCGGAGCATAAGGGAGCAAGCTGGGAGTTCATTAAATGGGCTACCGGAAAAGAAGAAGATGTGAAGGGCATGCAGGCAGGAAATTCCAGCGCGAGAACCTCTACATGGGAAAATGAAGAAGCGACATCCGCGTATCCGGAAGAGCTGACAGAAGTTATCAATGAGAGCAACCCGATCGGTATTGCTACAGACAGACCGTACATGGTAGACGGCGGAGAAGCGAGAACGCTGATTGGCGAGCTGATTACCGCTGCTATTGAAGGCGTGACGGATGAGGAGCTTCAGGCGCAGGCGGATGATGTGAATGAGCAGCTGCAGGCATTGCTGGATGCGGAGAAGGAAGGATAACGACATCCGGAAATAACAGGTAAAGTTTGGTAAAGCAGAGAGCCCGTAACAATTCAGGAAGTGTACTTTCCGGTTATGGGCTCTTCCTGAAAATGGAAGCGCCCCTCGACGGTACCCGGCGGATATCCCGCCCGCATGGCGAGGATGCCCGCACCCCACAATCGGAGATTGGGGAATATCCTGCACGAAGTGCGGGATGCCACCCGGCGAGGGCGGGGCGCAACCATGATGAAGAAAATGCTGCGCATTGCGTGGCTGCTGAAGAAAGGGGGAAAAAGGAATGTCAAAGTGGGTGGATAAGCATGCGAAATGGATTTATCCGCTGCCGACGGTTATCTTTATTTTGCTCTGCGTAACCTATCCCCTGTTATATACTTTGGATCTGAGCTTTTATGATTGGGGAATGTCTTCAATTAAACCGAAGGAGTTTATCGGTATTCAGAATTATATTGAGATTTTCAGTGACAGCCGTTTCTGGGATGCTTTCTGGCGGACAATCGCTTACACGGTAATAGCTGTCTCTATTGAAACTGTTTTTGGTATTGCCATAGCTCTGCTCCTGGGAAAAATCAAGCGGGCTACCGGCTTAATTCGGACAATATTTCTTCTGCCGATGGTGGCGACGCCTGTTGCGGTCGGTATCGTGTGGAAGCTGATTTATGAGCCGACGATTGGACTGGCAAATATGTTTTTAAAGGCGCTGGGGCTTCCGGCTTCGACGTGGCTTAGCGGTTCTGACACCGTTTTTCAGTCTCTGATTATTATTGACGTCTGGCAATGGACGCCGATGATCATGCTGATGGTTCTGGCCGGGATCAGCGGCCTGAGTGAGGATGTATTTGAGTCTGCAAGGGTAGATGGAGCGAATGAAAGGCAGCTGATCACGAAGATTCAGCTTCCGCTTCTTGCGCCTACGATTCTGATGGCAGTGCTTTTGCGAGTCATTGACGCGTTGAAAACGTTCGATATTATTTATTCCACGACCTCCGGAGGCCCCGGATATTCGTCAGAGAATCTGAATATCCTGTCTTACCGGTACGCGTTTGAATATTTTTATATGGGGAAAGCGTCGGCACTGCTGGTAATCTTTTTCGTGCTGGTTATGGCAGTGGCTGTTGTATATATGATTGTTAAAAATCGTATTGAGAGGAGGTATGAGACGTGAAACAGA
>JAJQIE010000035.1 GCA_021199395.1 Lachnospiraceae bacterium
GCAGTCGGTATGGCACTTGCCGGAAAAATGGATGAGAAATCTTACCGTGTATATACGCTCCTTGGGGACGGCGAGATCCAGGAAGGCCAGGTATGGGAGGCGGCCATGTTCGCAGGCCACCGTAAGCTGGACAACCTTTGCGTGATCGTGGACAACAACGGCCTGCAGATTGACGGTAGGATTGATGACGTCTGCTCACCGTACCCGATCGACAGGAAGTTCGAAGCCTTTAATTTCCATGTGATCAACGTGGCGGACGGCAATGATATGCAGCAGCTCGCGGATGCGTTTGCAGAGGCGAGGACGGTAAAGGGCATGCCGACCGCGATTATTATGAAGACAGTGAAGGGCAAGGGCGTTTCTTTCATGGAAGGACAGGCCGGATGGCACGGCAAGGCGCCGAATGATGAAGAATACGCAATCGCTATGGCTGATTTGGAGAAAGTGGGGGAAGCATTATGTCAGAAGTAAAGAAGATCGCTACGAGACAGAGCTATGGAAATGCTTTGGCAGAGCTTGGGAAAGAGCATGACAACCTTCTGGTTCTGGATGCCGACCTTGCGAACGCTACAAAGACAGATACATTTAAAAAGGTATTCCCGGAACGCCACATCGACTGCGGTATCGCAGAGTGCAATATGATGGGGATTGCCGCGGGTCTGGCGACGACCGGAAAGGTGCCGTTTGTCAGCACATTCGCGATGTTCGCGGCCGGTCGCGCGTATGAGCAGGTAAGGAATTCCATCGGTTATCCGCACCTGAACGTTAAGATCGGCGCGACCCACGCGGGTATTTCCGTGGGTGAGGATGGCGCTTCCCACCAGTGCAATGAGGATCTGGCGCTGATGCGCGCGATTCCGGGCATGGTGGTGATCAATCCTTCCGATGATGTGGAGGCAAAGGCAGCCGTAAGAGCGGCTTATGAGCATGAAGGTCCGGTATATCTCCGCTTTGGCAGGCTGGCAGTGCCGGTGATCAATGACAATCCGGATTATAAGTTTGAGATCGGCAAGGGTGTGGTGCTCAGAGAAGGCACTGACGTGACGATCATCGCGACCGGCCTGTGCGTGAGCAGCGCCCTTGAAGCAGCCGAGATGCTTGCGAAGGACGGCGTATCCGCAAAGGTAGTCAATATCCATACCATCAAGCCGCTCGACGAGGATCTGGTAGTCGCGTGCGCGAAGGAGACGGGCAAGGTCGTGACGGTGGAGGAGCATTCCGTGATCGGCGGCCTGGGCAGCGCGGTTTGCGACGCGCTTTGCGCAAAAGCGCCGACTCCGGTACTGAAAATCGGCGTGCAGGATGTGTTCGGCGAGTCCGGTCCGGCGGTCGAGCTTCTGAAGAAATACAGGCTCGACGGGGAAGGCGTATACGGGCAGGTAAAAGCCTGGGTATAAGCTCAATGTGGAAAATCTTCCATTTGATTTTCGCCTTGACAAACCTCCCTCCCGGTGCTACACTTTACCGTAACAAAGGATAAACCGAAGAGAAAGAGTAGTAGGCATTCGCAGGGGACGCGAACATTGTAAAGCGGTATGGCAGGAGATAAAAGCTTTTGCCGTTTACTAAGGCATGAACGTGTTCGGGACTGCATGAGAGCTGGCACAGAGAGCCGCGGGTTGGTGTGACGCGGTACAGAGCGGTTTGCTGAATGGGCTTTTGAGGGCGGTCTGAAAAAATGATCCGGTCATTGATTGCCTGACTGGCGATGATGGTCATGAATGGATTTATTTCAGTAGGAGCCGCCGGGAACCGAACCCGTTATCAATCAGGAGTGTATGGATGTACATGCAAAAGTGGGCCGTGTGTCAAAGTGAGTGGTACCGCGATAATAAGAAATTATTACCGTCTCAGATGAAAATCTGGGGCGGTTTTTGTCTATAATGCGAAGGGACGCGAAAGGAAGTGTTCCGGCTGAAGCCGGATGCGCCCCGCGCAGCGTATGGGGGAGGAGGGCGTTCTCCCGTCCGATTATGCAGGGACAAAATCTTATGGCTTATACGCACATCTCATTCGGAAAATTCTTTGAAGAACATGTGAAAGACACATGTGGTGTGAAATGACGATGTCTGGCAGACGGTATCGCAGGCTCTGCGTATGAGCTGTGAAACAGCTTGCCATCGTCAGGAAAGAAAGGAGAACAGTACAATGAAGAAAAAATTAGCAGTATGCGCGGCAGTATCCGCAATCGCGGCCATGGCGGTATCGGGTACCGCAATGGCTGAGGAGTACAAGGTAGGCATCCTCAAGTATATGGATCACGCTTCTCTGGATCAGATTGAGAGCGCGATCATGGCGGAGCTGGACGCACTTTCCGAGGAAGGTGAAAATACTTACGTTTACGAGAGCTATGTATACAGCGGAAACGGTGAGACGGCGACTCTGCAGCAGCAGGCTTCCCAGCTGATCAATGATGATGAGGTCGATGTGATTATTCCGATCGCGACGCCGGCAGTGGCGATCGCGGTAAGCGAGGCAGAGGACAATCCGCTCCCGATCGTATTTGCGGCAGTGTCCGATCCGGTAGGCTCGGAGCTGGTAGAGTCCATGGACGCTCCCGGCGGGATCGTGACCGGTACCAGTGACGCTTTGAATACAGAGGCGATCCTGGATCTGATGTTCATCGCAAATCCGGATCTGGATAAAGTGGGTCTGCTTTACAGTCTCTCTGAGGATTCTTCGACTCAGCCAATTGCGGACGCAAAGGCCTATCTGGATGAGAAAGGTATAGAATATGTAGAAGCGACCGGCACCAATAATTCTGAGGTTCAGCAGGCGGTAGAATCTCTGGTGGCTGACGGCGTGCAGGCAATCTTTACACCGACCGACAACACCGTGATGGCTGCTGAGCTTTCTATCTATGAGACCCTCATTGAAGCGGGAGTTCCGCACTATACGGGAGCGGATTCGTTTGCCGCAAACGGCGCATTCGTTGGATACGGCGTGGATTATGAGCTTCTTGGGACAACAACCGCGGATATGGCGGTAGATATCCTTCTGGGTGCAGATCCGGCGGAGACCGCAGTTGTAACCTTTGACAATGGTATTGTTACAGTGAATACAGAGACCGCGGAAGCACTTGGCATTGACTACAGCGGTTTCGAAGAGGTTGCTACACAGATCGTGGAAGTGGTTACTTCCGAGGATATGGAGTAAATTATTTATGAGTTCTATTATTTCACTCTCAGTCGTGGTCAGCGCCCTGGAGCTTGGGATCATTTATGGGCTGATCGCATTGGCTCTGTTTTTGAGCTATTCCATTTTAAATATTGCTGACCTTTCCACGGACGGCTGCTTCACGTTTGGCTGCGCGGTTGGCGCGCAGGTGGCGATCATGGGGCATCCGATTCTGGCATTGTTCGCGGCGATGGCAGCCGGAGTGTGTTCTGGGTTTGTTATGGCATCACTGCAGACACGGCTGGGAGTGGAGCCCATACTTTCCGGCATTATTGTAAATACCGGGCTTTATACGGTGAACCTGGCAGTGATGGGCTTTTCCTCAAATCTGTCTATTTTCAAGAAAGACACGATATACAGTCTGTGTAAGGACTTTTTTGGGGCTACCTGGTATAAGCTGGCAGTGTCGCTGATTATTGTTGTGGTGATCTGCCTGATTCTTGCCTGGTTTTTGGGGACCAGGCTTGGCCTTTCGATCCGTGCGACCGGGGACAATGAGGATATGGTGCGTGCTTCCAGTATCAATCCCGGATTTACTGTGACGGTGGGGCTGTGTATTTCCGGTTCTCTGACCGCGCTTTCGGGGTGCCTGATCGGACAGTATCAGAAATCCTGCGATATCAATATGGGTACCGGGATGGTGACCATCGCGCTGGCGAGCCTGATCATAGGAGAGACACTTCTGGGCAGACGCTCTATCCCGCGCAGGATCTTGGGCGTTCTGGTCGGGAGCTGTGTATATCGTTTTGTCATTGCGATCGCTCTGCGGCTGCATGTTCCGGCGGAGGCGATGAAGCTGGTATCCGCAGTGATCGTAGCTGTCGCGATCGCCTCGCCGTACCTGAAAAACCGGATCGCGCTCCAGAAACAGAAAATGGCGAACGCCTCCGCTCAGAGAGGAGGTGGAAGCGCATGCTGAGGAGAGAACGGACGGACGCTTCTGCCGATAAGGGAGGGCTCGTTCCATGCTGAAAATATCGAATGTAAAAAAGGTCTTTAACGCCGGGACAGTCAACGAGAAGGTTGCTCTGGCCGGGGTGAGCCTGACGGTGGAGGACGGCGACTTTGCCACAATCATCGGCAGCAACGGCGCGGGAAAGTCCACGCTGTTTAACTGTATCGGCGGCAGCTTTTACCCGGACGAGGGAAGCATCTGGCTGGATGACAGAGACATTACTTATATGGCAGAATACAAGCGTGCGGTAGACATCGGACGGCTGTTTCAGGATCCGATGAAGGGCACGGCGCCCCATATGACGATAGAGGAAAACCTGGCACTGGCATATCTGCGCGTCACGAAGAAAAAAGCGGTGTTCTCCAGGATCAGCGCCTCAGAGCGAAAAATGTTCCGTGAACGGCTCTCGCTGCTGGACATGGGACTGGAGGACCGCATGAAAC
>JAJQIE010000047.1 GCA_021199395.1 Lachnospiraceae bacterium
GAAGTCTTCTGGTCGCCTGTTCGATAATATAGGTCAGCGCTACCTGATCAAAATGATGAATCCACAGATACGGTTTTTTCCGGCTGCCCACATCCAGCGCGGTACGCGCCTGTACATACTGGCGGCGCAGGTTCATGTGTCCCCGCATGGTTCTGCTGTACCCGGCTTTCAGATAGCTGTCCCGTATAAAGTAGACCAGCTTTGCCGCCGCCTCCTCCTCATTCATGCCAAGGCGTGTCAGATTAAAAAAGCTGACTACTTCCTCCTGATACAGAAAGCTGACCGAATCCCTGAGCTGCTTCTGGATATAGCGACAGATTGCCCTCGTGGATAATTGCTTCTGATTCAGATAGGTGATCTGGAGGATCAGGCAGAGGTACTCATCGCTGCCGCTCCAGCCCGCTGCGGAAAGCCTGCGGCTGACCTGAACGTAATCTGCCGTCCGGTCTGACAGAATCCTCTGAAAAATGGTTTCCAAATCGCCCTTCATAGAGGACGGAGCTTCGCGGGAAAGCTGATATTCCAAATGGGCGGCCAGTGTCTCCAGAATACAGAAGCAGCTCTGTGTGACAGGATTGTCACATTCAGTCAAAACCAGCCTGTGAGTTGGCTGCCCGTCTACAAAAAGGTTGCGGTTTACAGAGCGGTAACCGCTGATATAGCCGGGGAAAAGCGTTGCGCTCTTCGCCTGAGCAACTCTCTGATATTCTGCATCCTGCAGCAGAGCATTCATATACTCGACATTAATACCATCGTCTGAAAACAGTCTTGCCCGCTCCGGCAATTTATCCATCCCTGTCTCTGCAACCAGAGAAAAATCCGCGCCCATAACCATCAGAGGATTCCCCAGAAATTCTGCGCTCAGCTCCAGAACCTTTCCAATTCCGGCATTTTCCGCCAGCAGGCCGGAAGCCCTTCTCTCCCAATCATCACAGAGATCAAACGCTTCCTGGAGATAATTCAGCACTTCGAACGGACTGCCGTCTGTCTCCACACATACATACGCGCCGCCATGTACTGTCTTCCGATCTGTCACGTTGTCGATATCCGGCTCTGTACTTCTTTTCTCCGCTCCGCCAGCGCCGTCAGTTCTAAAATCACTTATACAATACACGCGAAAGGTCTTATCCGGCACAGATCCTAAGGCCGCGCCCTGGCCTTCCATTTCCCGGATTTCCTCCAGTGAGGCAACCGGAATCACGCATACATGCTCACGCCTGTTTTTGATTTTATCCCGCTCCGGTCGTTTTTCCTGTCTCATTCCGGCCCTGTTCCTCTCATGGCTCCGCTTTTCTTCTTCTTCTTTTCCGGAACAGAAAAAAGGGCGCAGATAACCGTCTCTGCCAGACAGTCCCGCATGCCCTGTAATTTTAAACTCTTTTGTAAGCTGTTCATACAGCCATATGGATGAAGGTTTCACATACTTCCCCACTTTCGCTCACACAATAAATGTCTTCGCAACCTCAGCCGCTTCCACACAGTTTTCCGTGTAGGCGTCCGCCCCCATATTCTCCGCGAGCTGTCTTGTCACTGCGCCTCCTCCCACCATGATCTTATATTTTTTCTCCGGATCATTGCGGCGAAGCGTCTTTACCACCTGCTCCATCTCCGGCAGCGCAGTGCTCAAAAGAGATGAAATGCATACAATCTGAACATCCGGTGTCTCCCGGACAGCCTTCAGGAACTGTTTTTCTGAAATATCCACGCCAAGGTCGATCACCCGGAACCCCGCGCTGCGAAACATCAGCGCCACCAGATTTTTCCCTACGTCATGGAGGTCGCCCTCCACCGTACCCAGGATCACAGTCCCGATACTCCGATCCTCAAAATCCGCGTCCTGCCTCTCAATCAGTGCAAATCCGGTGCGAATACAACGCGCCGCGGCAAGGATGCGGGGTATATCAGCGTCCTGGTTTTTATACTGCTCTCCCATCACACGCATAGCCGGCATCATCGCTTCCTCTACAATACGCATAGGGGGTATTTGCTGTGCCAGAGCTTCCTCCACCAGCTTTTCTGTCTCTCCTGGATGACCTTCTTCAATTGAACGCTGCAGTTCTTCCAGTATTGCCATAAAAATCCCCCAGTATATCGTAAAACCGATCGTCCGGAACGCAAGCGTTCCATTCCTGACCTTTTCTCCCTTGTATCATCATCATGTTAGGGGCAATATCATCTACGGTAGATGATGCCTGCGGATTTCTTCGCACTTCGTGCTTCCTCATGTTTTAAACGGGTCATAAAGCCATGAATCTGAGCGCAAGCGCTCGATTCCTGACTTTCGACCCTGGCATCATCATATCAGCAGATAGCAGCTTGTATAAGCGATTGTACACGGTCCATAATAATAATCCAGATGGTTCGCCTGACAGACCTGTGTGACCAGCATACCATATGCCTCCATGGAGGAAAATGCCTGATCAGGAAAACGGCAGGGCTCGTCCGGGCAGGTACATTTTTTGCACTTTGTACAGCATCCGGAGCCGATCGCGAGCATTTTCGGATACTGTTGGCGCAGGATTTTTTCAAACGCGCAGAAATTCTCCTTGTGCCTGCGTTCTGTCTCCATCATGGCTTCTCCGTCCAGCTCATCCTCCAGCTCACCGACCGTCTGGACAAGAATCCCCTCCCGGTACTGCCCGACCTTCTCCCGACATTCCTCCAGAGAGCCACAGCCAGGCGGACAGCTCCAGCATTTCCCATACATATGGCAGGTGTTCGCTTCACACATCTGCCGCACCTCCTGCCGCAGCTCCAGCGTGCCGCAGTCAAGCGGCGAGACATAGGAAAAGCCCTGCTGTTCCCCCAGCCTTCTCAAATTCTCCATATCGATCACAATAATCCCTCCCACGAAAATCCGTCTGCCTCATGGTTTCCGCACGGACATGACAGATAACGGTTCAATACCTGATCCTCTCATTTTGCATCCCCAAATTCCAGCTCGTCCACAAAACAATCCTGAAATTCCGGCATTGCCGCCAGTTCGATAAAATCTGTCTGCCGTGCCAGTTTCCTGGCAGTTTCCCATTCCTCCTGACTGAGCAGAGCGATCTTCGCTCCCTCTCCGGCCGCGTTTCCAATCGCACGCACGCGATCCGCCAGCGCCTGCGGGAACATCCCGATCTCAGCAGCGCTCACAGGATCCATATAGCTGCCAAACGCTCCGGCAATACGCACCTCTGAAATGTCCGCTTCCGTCGCCTGAAGCTCTTTCATCAAAAGCTGAACCCCGGCCGCTATCGCAGCCTTCGCCAGCTGTACCTCACGCACATCCTTCTGTGTCAGATACACGCCGCCATCCGCCACGGCTTCTTCAGGAGCGACCAGCACAAATGTCTGCGAATCCTCCTGCCCGCTCTCCAGCCTGCCATGCTCATCAATCAATCCTGCACGCAGCAGGCATGCCACCAGGTCAATCAGGCCTGAGCCGCAAAGTCCCGCCGCGGGCTGTCTGTCGATCGTCGTATAGCTCCACCTTCCATCCTCGTATGTCACGTGATCCACCGCGCCTGAAGCGCCGCGCATCCCACAGGCAATCTTCGCCCCCTCAAACGCGGGTCCTGCCGCTGTTGAGCACGCAATCAGCCTTCTCCGGTTTCCGAGCACAATTTCTCCGTTCGTGCCAAGATCAAGCAGCAGCGTGATTTCTTCACTCTGATCGGGACGAGTCGCCAGCAGACAGGCACAGGTGTCCGCCCCGACATAGCCCGCTATGACTGGCATCATCAAAAGCTGCGCTTTCGGATGAACCGTCAGGGCATAGTCCGCGGCCTCCAGTATCAGTGCTTCACTGATCGCGGGTGTATAAGGCGCATGCACCAGGCTCGCAGGTGAAATGCCCAGAAACAGATGGTGCATACAGGTATTCCCCACAATATTCACCTGAAAAATATCCTTCGGATCTATTCCGGCTTTTCCCGCAAGCTTTTGCAGCATCTCATCAACCTCTGTTCGGATGCACGTGCTTAATGCTTCCGTTCCATGCTCCAGCGCATAGTTTGCCCGCATAATCACATCCGCCCCATACTGTACCTGAGGATTCAGATCGCTTTCCACTGCCAGCACCCTTCCGTCTCCTGCGTCCAGCAGATACCCCACTACCGTCGTTGTCCCGATATCAAACGCCGCAAAACAGACTCGACCCGGTTCCCGGCGCAGCTCCAGGATCTCATTTTCCGTGTGAATGACATACCATTCATCGGATTCTCTGCGCTTTGCATAGAGGGAAGAAGCAAGCATCAGATCCGGTGCGTACTCTGATCCGAAAGCTGCAGTATAGCCTTCGTTCGCTGCTTCAGAGCCTCCCCATGGTTTTCCCTGCGCCAGCGCCTCCAGCAAGCGCTCCCAGTCCGAACGTTTTTCTCCGGTCATCGGCTTCTCCAGCCTTATCTCATCTACAGCCAGTGCCGGATGAAACGCCACCGGGCGAAGATATCCCTCTGTCAGAATCGCATGCTCCCTTTTTTGTGGAAGCAGCGTATCCACAACTAGATCCTCTGTCACTTTCATCTGGCAGGCGCGCACAGTTGAAACGGGCAGATCGGACAGGCTGTCTCCGTCAGCCAGGCATACGAT
>JAJQIE010000007.1 GCA_021199395.1 Lachnospiraceae bacterium
GATGGGCCGGATGCCCGAACGCTCTATGTCTTCGCCCATGCCACGCAGCAAGTGCTTGGCATGGGTGTGAACAGTAACCACATTTTACTGATTTTCAGATTATACCCTGACCAGGCTGTAGACAGCCTCAGACATCTGCAGGCAGACAATCGTACGTTTTATTAAAAAACATCATTTTTCACAAAATTCATTCTGTTTTTTCTACACCTCCTCCGCTCAGTTCAGTCTTGACTTTTTCATAAAACGCTGTATGATTGTAAGTACGCAACATTTGGTACGAGCCATTTAGTCGCAGCACTATATCATGTGTTGCATCATATTTATAGGAAACGACATGCGTTGTTTCGTTTTGAGCCGTTGCCGCGCGCCAGCGGCGCCCGGTTTCTGTCCCGGATTTTGCAGAAAACCGAGGACGCAGGCAACGGCCTCATTTTTTCACGCAATCAGGAGGAAATCAGAATGAATAATACTATAAAGGCAAACGTAATTAAGCGCAATGGCGAAGAGGTCGTCTTTGACAAGTCAAAGATAGAAAACGCCGTTCGAAAGGCAAATAACAGCGTGGAGAAGATTCACCAGCTCAATGAATATCAGATTACAGCGGTAGCTGATACGATTGCGAAGCAGGCAGCTGTCTCCTCTCACGCAATGAATGTAGAGGATATTCAGGATCTGGTCGAGACAGGTATTATGGAGATGCGCGGCTATGAGGTAGCACAGAAATATGTGCGCTACCGCTACAAACGCGAAATCTCCCGCAAATCCAATACGACGGACAACAGCATACTGTCCCTGCTGGATCAGATCAATGAAAACGCGAAGCAGGAAAATTCCAATAAAAATCCTACCATCAATTCCACGCAGAGGGATTACATGGCGGGCGAGGTCAGCAAGGACCTGACGATGCGCGTACTGCTTCCGGAGGACATCGTGCAGGCGCATGAAGAGGGAATCATTCATTTCCATGATTCTGATTACTACGCGCAGCGTGAGCACAACTGTGACCTGATCAATCTGGAGGACATGCTGCAGAACGGCACGGTGATCAGCGAGACGCTGATCGAAAAGCCGCACAGCTTTTTTACCGCCTGCAATGTGACGACGCAGATTGTCGCGCAGGTGGCGAGCAACCAGTATGGCGGCCAGTCCTTTTCCCTGGCACATCTGGCTCCATTCGTGGACATCAGCCGCCAGAAGCTCCGCAAAAAAATAATCGAGGAGCGTGAAATCTGCGGCGAATCCCTGGATGAGGAAATCATCTCCACGGTGACGGAGCGCAGACTGAAAGATGAGATACAGAGCGGCATCCAGACCATCCAGTATCAGCTCATCACGCTGATGACCTGCAATGGCCAGGCTCCGTTTGTAACGATGTTCATGTATCTGGACGAGGTACCGGAAGGGCGGACCCGTGATGATCTGGCTCTCATCATCGAAGAGGTGATGCGCCAGCGGATGCAGGGCGTAAAAAATGAGCGCGGCGCGTGGATCACTCCGGCTTTTCCCAAGCTGATCTATGTGCTGGATGAGGATAATATTACAGAGGATTCCAAATACTGGTATCTGACCGAGCTTGCAGCCAAATGTACTGCAAAACGTATGGTGCCGGATTATATCTCCGCCAAAATGATGCGCAAATTAAAGCGCGGCAACGTCTACACCTGTATGGGCTGCCGTTCCTTCCTGACCGTAGAGGATTCCCAGCGGAATCCGGATGGCAGCTACAAATTCTATGGGCGCTTTAACCAGGGTGTGGTCACAATCAACCTGGTCGATGTGGCATGCTCCTCAGAGGGCGATATGGATCGTTTCTGGAAAATTCTGGATGAGCGGCTGGAGCTGTGCCACCGCGCCCTGCGCTGCCGGCATGAGCGCCTGCTCGGTACTGTTTCCGATGTAGCTCCGATCCTGTGGCAGTATGGCGCGCTGGCGCGCCTGAAGAAAGGCGAGACCATTGACAGGCTGCTGTACAACGGATACTCAACGATCTCCCTTGGCTATGCCGGGCTCTACGAAATGTGCGTGCGTATGCTCGGAAAGTCCCATACCGATCCGGAAGCGCGTCCGTTCGCGATGGCGGTCATGCAGACGCTGAACGACAAATGCGCCGAGTGGAAAGCCGCTGAAAACATCAGCTACTCCGTGTACGGTACGCCGATGGAATCTACCACCTACCGTTTTGCAAAGCTTCTGAAGAAGCGCTTCGGTATCATACCAGGGGTAACGGACAAGAACTATATTACGAACAGCTATCATATCCATGTGACAGAAGAGATTGACGCATTCAGCAAGCTGAGCTTTGAGGCTCCGTTCCAGGAGCTCTCTCCGGGCGGCGCGATCAGCTATGTGGAGGTGCCGAATATGCAGAACAATATTCCCGCGGTTCTCTCTGTGATGAGGTATATCTATGACAACATCATGTACGCGGAGCTGAATACAAAGAGCGATTACTGCGACTGCTGTGGCTTTGACGGTGAGATCAAAATCGTCGAGGACGACGCTGGAAAGCTCGTATGGGAATGCCCGAACTGCGGCAACCGTGACCAGAACAAAATGAGCGTAGCGCGAAGAACCTGCGGCTATATCGGAACACAGTTCTGGAATCAGGGACGCACACAGGAGATACAGGATCGCGTGCTGCATCTGTAAAGCATTCTGCACATCTGCACGCACAAAATAATGATTCTATTCCTGTGAGGTATATG
Source organism: Lachnospiraceae bacterium (assembly GCA_021199395.1). Taxonomy (GTDB): domain Bacteria; phylum Bacillota; class Clostridia; order Lachnospirales; family Lachnospiraceae; genus Choladousia. The sequence continues at coordinate 2,706 of JAJQIE010000007.1, forward strand.
CCATGAATTATGGAAAGATCAAAAACTGCGATATCGCCAACGGCCCCGGCGTCCGGATCTCCCTTTTCGTATCCGGGTGCCGGCATCACTGCAAGGGCTGCTTCAATGCGGAAGCATGGAGCTTCGATTATGGAAAGCCGTTTACCGCCGAGACGGAACAGTCGATTCTCGATCTGTTAAGACCCGATTACATCCAGGGCTTCACCGCGCTCGGCGGCGAGCCGTTCGAACCGGAAAACCAGCCGACCGTCACAGGGCTTTTGAAAAAAATACGGGAGCAGTATCCGAAAAAAGATATCTGGTGCTACACCGGCTATCTCTATGACGTCGATCTGGTTCCGGGCGGCCGTGTATACACAGGCGTGACAGAGGAGATGCTTTCCTATATAGATGTGCTCGTCGACGGAGAGTTTATCGAAGCGGAAAAAGACATTTCCCTGCAGTTTCGCGGCAGCCGGAACCAGCGCATTCTCACACTTTCTCAATCACGCAGCTGAGATTGTTATGAATCTGCGATCGCTCTTCCTACGGGTCCCCAGGAATCATCACTTACCGCATCTTCGAACACCTCCGCCACTTCCAGATTCGGGATATGGACCGTTCGTTTTTTTTGATCATAGGAAAGATACCCCAGGTGGATAAGAAGCGTCAGGACGTCATCCGCATTCGAAAATGAGGTGATGTCATTTTGAAACGTATTTATTCTCATTCGAACAGACTGTCCGCCAAGCATTGCGATTATAGCATCCTTTAGGCCATCATAATTCATGCTAATGTATTTTTTCAGGCTTTCGAAGGTCTCCGTCTGTGACCAGTAGTTTTTATATTTTTTAAAATTTATCGCGCTCATAACCGAATTCGGACTATAAACAGAGTCCAGCTCCTCGAACGTATATCCGTCATACCATTGTTTTATTTCCTCAAAGTCAGCATCATATTTGTCGCACAGGGTGCGAACTTCTTCTGTAAAGCCAACATATCTGGATAATAGAAGTGGGTCTGTCATAGAAAATTCTTTAAAATCTGATAAAGCGGATTCCGTTCCATATTTTTTTACAGGGAGAATACCAGTCATATAGGCTGCGGCAACCGTTTTAGACGTGATATCTTTATTTTTAAAAAGACTACGCAAAAAGAGAATATAATCTTTTTGGAGAATCTTATCGTCTTTGTATTCCCGAAAAAGCGCATCCCATTCATCAATGACAAACACAAATTTTTTGTTTCCTTTTGCCACAATCGTGTAAAGCGCGTCGGCCAGATTATCTTCTCCTTCTTCTACGCAGTCCGGAAAATTCTGACGTAGCTCTTTTAGCAGAGCATATTTCATCGTCTTTAAAACCTTCATCCCATTATTATCCGCTTCGGTAATAAAACCTGTGACGTCAAAGGTAAGAACATTATATTGGTTCAAGTGTGTCAAAAAGCTATCTGATTTTGCAATATTCAGATCTTCAAACAGGAAACGGGAATCACAGCTTTTATCATAATAGGCACAGAGCATGCTCGCCGCAAATGTTTTTCCGAATCTTCGGGGTCTGCTGAAGCAGACAAGAGGCCTGGGCTTACCAATCAGGCTGTTCATAAATTCGATCAGTCCAGTTTTGTCAACATATACATCCCTTTTGATAGCTTCAAAGCCGTCATATCCCGGATTTAGATATTTTCCCATCGGTGGTTCCTCCTCTCTGACATAGAGAATGGAATGGCTGAAATTTGTCCGCAACTGTAGCGTTTTTATTATAACACCGCACATCTGTCATAGCAAGATGAAAGTGTGACGAGGAGGTTTTACGTTACTATTCACGGGACAATGTCATTAAGTTAAGCTACAAGGTTAGATTCCATAG
>JAJQIE010000274.1 GCA_021199395.1 Lachnospiraceae bacterium
CTCGGCCGGGGAGCATACTCTGATCGCTATGAAAAGCATACCGGAGGATAAAGCGCTGCGTCTGACGATGCTGTTCCATGATATGGGGAAGCCGGAAGTGTTTGAGACAGATGAGGCTGGTATTGATCATTTCCATGGACACGCCGCACACAGCGAGGTTATTGCGAGACAGATTATGAAGCGCCTGAAATTTGACAATGAGACGATGGATACGGTCTGCGTTCTGGTGAGAAATCACTCGCGCTATCCTAAGCTGAGCGCCTGGGATGTCAGGAGAAGCGTATATGAGATTGGCGGTTCCGGACTGTTTGAGCAGTTTCTGCAGGTGAAGCGGGCGGATATTCTGGCACAGCATCCGGATGTGACGGCTCAGAAGCTGGATTATCTGCGGGAGGTGGAGCATATCTGGCAGGATGTGAAGCTGCATGGGGATTGCCTGTCGCTGAAGGAGCTGGCGATCACGGGCAATGATCTGATCGCGGATGGGAAAAAGCCGGGGCCGGAGATTGGCAGTGTGCTTGGGGCGCTTCTCATGGAGGTGCTTGAATTTCCGGAGCGCAACAAAAAGGACTATCTGCTAAAGCGCAGCCGTGAGATATCATGATTCTGCTGTGAGACACTCAGAGCGCGGTGTGGAATTTTCAGGATGCAGACATGGAATTTTTGAAATGTGGACGGGAATCGGATACCGGCGTTCAGTATTCTGATCAGACAGAGCAGGAGAGGAAGGACAGAGATGAAATCGCCGCTTACGACACTTTGCTATATAGAAAAGGACGGGCAGTACCTGATGCTGCACCGTGTCAGTAAGGATAAGGATGTAAATAAAGGAAAGTGGATCGGGGTCGGAGGCCACTTTGAAGCCGGGGAAAGCCCGGAGGAATGTCTGCTGCGGGAAGTCAGGGAGGAGACGGGGCTGACGCTCACAGCCTGGCAGTTCCGCGGTATGCTTACCTTTGAGTCAGAGGGCTGGCCGTCTGAGTACATCTGCGTCTATACGGCGGATGGATTCGAGGGTGAGCCTGCGGCCTGCGATGAGGGTGAGCTTGCATGGGTATCGAAGGATGAGCTGTTAAAGCTGGAGCTCTGGGAGGGCGATCGTATTTTCCTGCGGCTTCTGCTGGAAAATGCGCCGTTCTTTTCGCTGAAGCTTTGCTACAAGGGCGATGAGCTGTGCTATGCCGCTCTGGACGGCAGAGCGCTCAAGCTGCGCGGCTTTGACAGTGGCAGAAGCAATCTGCGAGACGGAAAAGAGGAGAATTTATGAAAAAGACATCTATGCGCAGCCCCCTGCTGCTGTTACTGACAGCGACAATCTGGGGCGTCGCGTTTGTGGCTCAGAGCGTCGGGATGGACTATGTGGAGCCGTTCACATTTAATTTTGTGCGCTGTATCATTGGCGGAGCGGTGCTGATTCCCTGCGTTGCGCTTCTGGACTGGTTGAAAAAACGGGATAGAGCTGCCGGACGGACGGATAAAGCAGAACGCTCAGACGCTGTCGGCCAGGCTGCTTCCGCTCCCTGCATCGATGAGCGGCAGACCGGGAAACGCGTGAGGCGTGGTGATCGGACGCTGCTGACCGGGGGCGTTTGCTGTGGGATTGCACTGTGTATTGCGAGCAATCTGCAGCAGTTCGGTATTCAGTATACCTCTGTCGGCAAGGCCGGGTTTATCACAGCGATGTATATCGTTCTGGTACCGGTTTTTAGTATTTTTCTGGATAAAAAGGCAGGTAAAAGAGTCTGGCTGAGCGTGCTTCTGGCGGTGGCCGGACTTTATCTGCTGTGTATTACCGATGGATTTTCGGTCAATTTCGGGGATTTTCTGGTGCTGCTGTGCGCGGTCGCGTTTACGGTACATATTCTGATCATCGATTATTTTTCTCCGAGGGTAGATGGAGTGCGTATGTCGTGTATCCAGTTTTTTGTCTGTGGGATTCTTTCCGGCGTTGGGATGCTGATTTTTGAAAGCCCGTCTCTGGAAGCGATCGCGCAGGCATGGCTGCCGATCGGATATGCGGGCGTCATGTCCTGCGGGGTAGCCTATACGCTTCAGATTGTAGGGCAGAAGGGGATGAATCCGACGGTCGCTTCCCTGATTCTGAGCCTGGAATCTGTGGTTTCCGTGCTGGCGGGCTGGGTGATTCTTGGGGAAAATCTCAGCGCGAAAGAGCTGTTCGGCTGCGTACTGATGTTTGTGGCGATCATACTGGCTCAGATGCCGGAGAAGAGGGAAACGAAATGAACGAAAAGAGAATAAGGACTCTGGGAGCCGCGTGCGCTCTGCTGGGCGGAATCCTCTGGGGAGTTTCCGGCGTGTGCGGGCAGTATCTGTTTCAGAGAAAAGGGGTGACCGCGGGATGGCTGGTGCCGATCCGTCTGACCGGCTCCGGGCTGCTGCTTCTGCTCTGGTTCCTGCTCCGGGATCGGGAGAAGGCGCTGTCTGTCTGGAGGGACAGACGTAACGCAAAGGATATCCTGATTTACGCGATTTTTGGCATGATGCTGTGCCAGTATTCCTATTTTCAGACGATAGAATGGTCCAATGCCGCGACCGCGACCGTCATACAATATCTTGGCCCGGCTCTGACGGTTGTCTTTGTGTGTATAGTCGAGAAGCAAAAACCTCAGCCTAAGGAGGTTGCAGCTGTGCTGCTGGCGCTGACCGGCATTTTTCTGATTGCGACGCATGGAAATCCCGGCGCATTGGCGCTTTCCGGGCGGGCGCTGGGCATGGGACTGCTCTCCGCGGTTACGCTGGTGGTTTATACGATAAAGCCGAGGCGGCTTCTGAGACAATTTCCTTCACCGCTGATTCTGGCCTGGGGCATGCTGATTGGCGGGCTCGTCCTTAGCGTGCTTATGCAGCCGTGGAGGCAGATGCCGAAAATGGACGTGGAGCTGATCGTCGCAGTGCTGGCAATTATCTTTTTTGGCACGATGGCCGGTTTTTCCCTTTATCTGCACAGTGTCAGCCTGATAGGCCCTGTACAGGCAGGTCTGTTCGCCAGCATTGAGCCGGTGTCCTCCACGATTTTCTCTGTTATCTGGATGAACGCGTCCTTTCTGCCGGTCGATCTGGCAGGCTTTGCGCTGATCACGGCGACGGTATTTGTTCTGGCGCTTCCGGAAAAAACAGGCGCAGGGGGAAAGAAATGAGCGGGTGCAGGCTCTGTCCGCGCGAGTGCGGGGCAGACCGAAAGGGCGGACAGAAGGGATCTTGCCACGCGGACGATCAAATCCGGGTGGCGCGGGCGGCGCTTCATTTCTGTGAGGAGCCCTGTATTTCAGGGAAAAAGGGCGCCGGAGCCGTGTTTTTTTCGGGCTGCGCCCTTGGATGCGTTTACTGCCAGAACCGCGCGATCTCACGCGGGGAGGCTGGCCTGGATATTTCTGTGGAGCGGCTGTCGGAGATTTTCCTGGAGCTTCAGGCGCAGGGCGCGAACAATATAAACCTTGTGACCGCCGGGCATTATGTGCCGCAGGTCTGCGCAGCGCTTAGGCTTGCGAAAAAAAGAGGGCTTGTCGTTCCCATTGTCTGGAACAGCAGCGGATATGAAAAGGCGGAAACGCTGCGTCTGCTCGAAGGACTGGCGGATATTTATCTGCCGGATCTGAAATATCTGGATGCGGAGCTCGCAGAGCGCTATTCTTATGCCGGAGACTATCCGGAGGTTGCAAAAAAAGCGCTTCGTGAAATGGTACGCCAGCAGCCGCGGCCGCGTTTTGATGAAAGAGGAATCATGACCGCGGGCGTAATTGTGCGCCATCTGCTTCTTCCGGGGCATGTGCGCGAGGCAAAGCGCGTGGTATCGTACCTTTATGAGACGTATGGGCAGCAGATCTATATGAGCCTGATGAACCAGTACACGCCGCCGGACGGTGAGTATATGCGGGATGCGAATGCTTCGTGTGATTCGAAGAACGCTCAGAGTGTGGTTCCCGTTCGACGGCAAAGGCTGAATTGTGAAGCTGCCGGGGCGGAGCAGGCCGATCCCCTGCTCATGCGAAGGGTGACAAAGCGTGAGTATGAACGCCTTTTAGACCATGCGGTCCGGCTGGGCGTTGAGCAGGCTTTCTATCAGGAGGGAGAGACTGCGATGGAAAGCTTTATACCGGCATTTGACGGTATGGGCGTCATCTCACACTGAGCGGGCATACAAGGATATATGGAGCGCGGATATATGGGGCCATACGAAGAGTGGATGCATGAGGAGTGCGGATATATGAGGGCATGAGGAGCGCAGACCTTCGAGGGAATACGGAGTGCGAATATATTCGGAGTGAGGCTGCTGTGTGGGGAAACGTTTGCAGTGGAAAGGAGAACGGTTTCATGGAAGAATTGCATAACCATACAGGAAATGCGGAAAAATTTAAAGGCGTTCTGGACGACGACGCCAGTATTTACCAGCAGCGAGAGACGAAGACCGGCCGGGAACAGATGGCGGGTATGGACAAAAAAGGAAAATGGGAGTTTTTTAAAGAATACTATGCGAAAAAGCTTCTGGTAGTCATGGCGCTGATTCTAGTGGCGGCTCAGGTAGTGAGAAA
>JAJQIE010000011.1 GCA_021199395.1 Lachnospiraceae bacterium
CCAGTTCTTCCGTGGCGCCCTTCTGAGGACCATAAATACTTGCGGCTCCATCCGGTCCGTAAAGCGGATTTGTCACATCACACATAACTGTAATTTCCGCTTCCCGCAATCTGGGATCCATGCCGGACAGATCAAAAGATGCAATGTCCCCAAGCGCCCCGCCTCCAAAGCAGATTTCTCTTCCTTCCTGGTCTTTGAAAGAGGCTCCCAAAGCCTGCGCCATCCCGACGCCGGCGTCATTTGTGGCAGACCCTCCAATCCCAATGAATATCTTACGGCATCCCCTGTCCAATGCTGCCCGAATCAGCTCTCCCGTCCCATATGTAGTCGCGCTCATAATATTTCGCTCCTCCGGGGAAACCAGTGTCAGGCCGGAGGCCTGTGCCATTTCCAGAACAGCAGCTCCGTTTTTCAGCACCGCATACTCCGCCTCTATCAGTTTACCGTCCGGAGCGTGAACCATCACCTTTTCATGGGTACCGCCCAGATGATTCACGAAAGCATCTACCGTTCCCTCTCCTCCGTCCGCAACAGGAAGCGACCGAAACACCGCCTTTGGGAATACCTTTCGAACGCCTTTTTTAATTTGTTCCGCGACCTCAATTGTACTCAAACTTCCTTTATAGGAATCAGAAACTATTAGCATTTTCACCGCAAAGTCATTTTCGTTCATTTTATTCGATTGTGTAAATGACATAATTTCCTCTTTCTCACAATATTGTTTTTGTGCAATTTGATTAATGCATATTATACCCATAAAGCAATTCAGGCTCAATGTTACAAAAAACAAATATAATCGCATTTTTTTGTTACAGCAGACATCTTTTTCTTTTACACAATCCCGATTCGACATCCATTCCGCGCAAACAGCAGAGGCAGACCTCTGTCTGAAAGTGAAAAACAGCGATCCGCCTTCCCGGCTGACCGCTGTTTCATTTTCCGAAATTTTCTGAATTGCTCTCCAGAAGGCGCTCATGTTCCTTCAATTTCCATAAAGCATCCGTTCCGCAAAATAATCCTTTCGTTTTACCGTTCGTCCCTGTTCCTGACATATCGGGCCGTAGAGCTGCGGACTACCAGTTCCGGACTGAGGATCACTCTTTCCGCTTCCCTCTGATAATTTCGAATCCGTTTTAAAAGGATACTTACCGTCTGCTCTCCCATTTTTTCCGTATTCTGATCCACGCTCGTCAGCGGAACCATCCCCCATTGTGCAAATTTTGTATTGTCAAAGCTGACGACCGACAGCTCCTCCGGCACGCGCACTCCCATACCGATACATGTAGAGACAAAGCCGAGCGCTGTAACGTCATTCACAATAACCATTCCTGTGGGGCGGTTTCCATTCTGAAGGAACTGGCGCGCTATTTTCTCTCCGGCTTCTATTTTCATGTCACTGTAGTAAATATCCTGTTCCCGCGTTACCAGTCCGTAATTACTCATCGCCTGGCAATAGCCCTCATACCGCTGACGCGACGCGGAAGATGAGGTGTGGCCTTTTACAAATCCGATTGTCCTGTGCGCCTGCTCTATCAGATGCATCGTTGCCACATAGCCCGCCTTAAAATTATCGAGAAGAACCATATCGCCCTGAAAGGAACTCAGATTACGATTTACCAGAACAACCGGTATTCTCACTCGTTCCAGCTCTTCATTTATTTTTTCTACCTGAGCGGTCATCAGAATCGCGCCGGCAAATCCCATCTTTTCCAGCGAACCTACGACCTCAAGCTCACGATCTACAGAATATTCTGTATTGCAGAGCATCATCATGTAACCATTTTTATTCAGCTCTCTCTGGATATAATAAGCAAGCTCCCCATAAAAAGGATTGCGGATATCACCTATAATCAGAGCTACCGCGCGGCTTCCGTTTTCCTTCTGGTGCATTTTGCTGTTCGGCTCATATCCAATCTCTCTGGCATATTCCACGATTCGCTGTTTTACCTTCTCGCTCACCCCGGACGAATCGCTCAACGCTCTGGATACTGTGGAGCATGAAACGCCCAGATCCTGCGCTACATCTGTAATTGTATATTTTTTTGTCATGTACGCTTCCTCAACTCTTATCCCGTTTGGTTTCCTGTGCAAATCCAACCCGTTTCTATTATTATATCTATTTTCCAAAATAATGCAATGGAATTTGCATCTGTGCAAATTCAGTTTCTATATTCGTTTTTCTAAAAACGCAAATTAAAGCGTATTTTCTTTCATTAATATCTCATTCTCCTCTCTGTTTCTTATTTTTTGTGCAATCTGCTGATTTTATGACCCGTTTTTTCAGGAATTTTTCCTATTTACAAGATGAATCACCTGATGTAATATGAAAATCAGTATTTGTATTTTCGTATTTTCGCGCAAATTTTCGTTCAATTTCTTTTCGCAGAGGAGAGCAAGACATACATAAATAGCTTGCGTCCGGCGAAAACCGGGGAGAAACACATGTTAAATGGAAGCAATTACTGGGATTCCGAAATCGCAGGCGGGATGGAGACCCGGCATTTTCGTGATTCTGACTTTGAGGTCTACAAAGATCAGCCGCCTACCTTATATTGCGCGTTGAAGCAGACCGCGCATCGATATCCGGAGCAGATCGCCCTTGTGCGGCCGGATGGAAAAGCTTTTTCCTATTCCGTATTTCTGGAACAGGTAAATCGTTTTTCGTACTATTTAAAGGAGCAGGCGCAGATTAAACCAGGTGATCATATCGGACTGCTCATGTTCAACAGTGTGGAATACGCCATAGCCTTTCTTTCTCTGAGTCAGCTGGGTGCCGTATGTGTACCGCTGCCGGGGAAATTCCGGCAGGAGGAGATCCTCTCCCTGATTGAGAAAGCGGATCTGGCCTTACTCATCTGTCATGAAGACTACAGTGCATGGTTTCAGGATGCGGGGTTCTCTTTCCGCGTTCTCGTCTGTCGGGAATCGTCCCCGGAAACGGGGCTGTCCGATTTTACCATGTGTTCTCCGCCGCTTACGGACTGTTTTCAGGCTGCGGATGCCCCGGCGATTCTTATGTTTACGTCAGGGACAACCTCAAAGAGCAAAGGCGCTTACCTTTATAACTACAGTGTGATGCACGCAGTCTGTTCCTACAGCCGCATATTTGCGATCCAACCCGGAGAACGGACGCTTCTGGCCGTTCCCATCTATCATATTACCGGTCTGGTTGCAATTCTGGGTGTCATGCTGTACGCGGGAGGAACCACCTGGCTGCACAGGTTTTTCCACGCAAAGGATGCGGTTCGAACCATGCGGGAGGAAAGGATCACCTTCTTCCATGCCTCCCCCACCGTTTTTTCACTGCTGCTGCAGGAAAGAGATGAGACGCCTGTTCTTCCCGACCTTCGCCTGCTCGCATGTGGAAGCAGCAATATGGCCAGGGAAAAAATCATGGCGCTGCATCAATGGATGCCGCATATGGAGTTCCGTACAGTATATGGTCTGACCGAGACCTCCTCCCCGGCAACCATTTTCCCCTGCGACGCGGCAGGGAGCCCTTACATCGGCTCCTCCGGCATCCCTATTCCCGGACTCTGCTGCAAAATTGTCGGGGAAGACGGGCAGGAGCTTCCTCCCCTGCAGCCGGGAGAGATTCTCCTGAGAGGAACAAATCTCTTTACCTGTTATTATAACTCCACGCTTCCCGCGTATGAAGCCGGGTGGTTTCACAGCGGCGACATCGGCTATGTGAATGAAGCCGGTTACCTGTTCATCTCCGACAGGAAAAAGGACATGATCAACCGAGGCGGAGAAAAGATCTGCAGCTTCGACGTAGAAAACGTACTTTACTCTCTGGAACAGGTAGAAGAAGCCGCCGTCGTCGGAATCCCCGATGACGTTTACGGGGAGGTGGCCGCTGCAGCCATTGTTACAAAAGCCGGATATACGCTTACGGAAGACGGGATGAAAGCCGCGCTGAAAAATCGTCTGGCGACCTACAAAATCCCGGTTCGTCTTCTCCTTTTAGAAAAGCTTCCGGAAACATCCAACCACAAAATTGATAAAAAAGCAATCCGACAACTATTTCTCAAAGAAACGGAGGTATCACCATGAAACACCCTGTCTTTCTTTCCGGAGAGGAGGCTGCTTCCTTAATTAAGGATAACAGCACCATCGCCACCATCGGCATGACCCTGGTGTCGGCTTCGGAAACCATCCTGAAGGCCATTGAAGCGCGGTTTCTGGAAACCGGTTCCCCGAACGGACTTACCCTGGTTCACTCCTGCGGACAGAGCGACTGCGATCGTGGAATTCAGCACTTTGCGCACGAAAAGATGCTCGCCCGCATTATCGGCGGCCATTGGGGTCTTCAGCCAAAAATGATGGATTTGATCTCAAACAACAAAATCCTTGCCTACTGTATTCCTCAGGGGCAGTTCGCCCAGCTGTACCGAAGTATGGCCGGCGGAGAGCCCGGAAAAATTTCCAAGGTCGGGCTGGGAACCTTTGTAGATCCTCGCATCGACGGCGGTAAAATGAACGAAATCACCAAAAAAGCTCCTGATATTTCGGATGTCATTACCATCGACGGCGAGGAATATA
>JAJQIE010000269.1 GCA_021199395.1 Lachnospiraceae bacterium
ATGATCAACAGTACGGAGAAGCTGACGCTGCCGGATAATAATCAATAGATCCGAACGCCATATGCTACCGGCGATAATGTTGTTTTTGCTGCAATCGTACTGGCAATTATTCCGGTACTGCTGGTATTTATTATAGGGCAGAAATGGATTGTCAAGAGCATGACTTATATAGGTGTGAAGGGCTGACACAAAATTTGACAGACTGTAGGAGGAAAATAGTTATGGAGGCAAAAAAATTACATTCAAAGGCAGACTTGTTTAAGCTTGGGGGAGAGATTTCTTATCGCAAAGATGCAAATGTAGCAAAGTTTCTTTTGGGCGGGCTTGGCACAGGTAATATTTCTGTAGGCGCGCGCGGAGAGCTCAGGGACTGGGAAATCTTTAACTGGCCGGGAAAAGGACAGTTCGTTCCGTTTTCATTTTTCTCAATCTGGACAAAGGAAGAAGGGAAAGAGCCGGTATCCAGGATACTGGAATCGAAAATCTGCCCGCCATATTATAAATCTCACGGATTTCTGAACGGAGAGCTGGCCGGTATTCCGCGGTTTGAGGATTCCAAGATGGTTGGGAAGCAGCCGTTTGTCTATGTGGATCTGGAGGACTCAAAGGTTCCGGTAACCGTTCAGATGGAGGCGTATACACCATTTATTCCGCTGAATGCGGACGATTCAGGTATTCCGGCGGCGATTATCAAATATCGAGTGAAAAATCCGACGGATAAGCCGATAGACGTGGCAGTCTGCGGCACGATGGCGAATGTCGTTGGCTTTGACGGCTATGATGTGTTTAACAATGTTAAGCTTGTGGACGAGGTTAAGAATGAATATCGGGAGTCGGAAGGACTTCGTGTCTTGTATTATACGGCGAAGCATCTGAAAGAGACAGACATGAAGTTTGGAAGTATGTCCATCTCTACCACAAACGCGAACCAGGTCACCGCAAAGAAATGGCTGCATGGCCAGTGGACGGATAACGCGCAGGACTTTTGGGATGATTTTTCCTCCGATGGAAAACTGACGCAGGAAGAGGACATAGAAGCAAAAGGCTGCGATCTTCTTGAGCATTATGATTTCAGCTTCCTGAATCTTAAAGAACGGATTTCTTCTATCAGCAGCCAGGAGCGCATTGAACCGAACACGGGAAAGGTATTTGAGTTTATCATTACCTGGTATTTCCCGAACCGTCCAAAGGGATGGATTGAGTATGACGCGGATCTGGAGAGATATCGGAATAACGGCTACGATACAATTAAAAACTATTACGCGACAAAATTTGCGGACGCGTGGTCTGTGGCGGACTATATCATTCAGAAAAAAGACTACCTGGAGACGAATTCCCACGCGTTTGAGGACGCGCTGTATCACACATCGCTTCCGGTGTACGTGATTGACGCGGTGGCTTCAAACATTATGTCCATGAAGAGCCATTGCTGCTTCCGCATTGAGAATGGAAACTTCCTCGGATGGGAGGGGATCCGTGATTATGTAGGCTGTGGACAGGGCAACGTGAACCATGTATGGAATTACGCGACAGCGGTAGCGGCTCTTTTCCCGGAGCTGGAAATCACAATGCGCAACGTGGAGTTCAATATTGAGCTGGATGAGGACGGCGGAATGCCATTCCGCGCAAGAAAATGTCTGGGCGAGAGCAGGTGGGATATGATACCGGCATGCGATGGCCAGTTTGGTTCAATCCTGAGAATTTACCGTGAGTGGAAATATACCGGTGACGACGGGTTCCTGAACGGGATCTGGGATAATATGATGAAAGCTCTGGAATATGCCATCGCAGAATGGGATACAGACGGGGACGGCGTGCTGGATGGCAAAATGCATGTGACCTACGACATTGAATTTTATGGACCGAATACGATGACAAACAGTATCTATCTTGGCGCAATCAAGGGCGTAGCTGAGATGGCGGCGCATCTGGGGAAGAAGGATGTGGCGGAGAAGTACGGGGCACTGTATCAGAAAGCGGAGAAGGCTGTTGATGAGCAGCTCTTTAACGGCAAATATTATATTCAGAAGCTGGATGACGTGGATGAATACCGCTATCAGTATGGAAAGGGCTGCCTGACTGATCAGCTGCTGGGACAGTTCATGGCTCATGCGGCCGGGCTGGGCTACGTATTGCCGAAGGAACATGTAAAAAAAGCGCTGGAATCCATCTATGAGTATAATTTCAGAGACTGCATGGACGATGTGCCCAATGTGCAGCGAACCTACGCGTTAAATGATGAGGCCGGACTGGTACTCTGCTCATGGCCGGATGGCGGGAGACCGCGATTCCCGTTCGCATATTGTGACGAGGTATGGACTGGTGTTGAATACCAGGTTGCCTGCTGCATGGTGAAGGAAGGAATGCTTGAGGAAGCCTTTACGATCATCCGGGCAATCCGAGACCGCTATGACGGATACAAACGCTGCCCGTGGAGCGAAACAGAAGCGGGGCATCACTACATTCGTCCGATGGCGAGCTTTTCTCTGATTCCATTCCTGTCAGGCTATCAGTGTGATCTGGTGAAAAAGGAAATGTCCTTCGCGCCTGTGCTGAATGAGAATGACTACAGCACCTTCTGGATCAACGGAAAAGCATGGGGTACCTATCATCAGTACATAGACGCGGACGGAAAAATGCAGAAGGAAATGAAGGTTCTTTACGGAGACCTGAAGGATATAACAGTCATAGATTGAGGTGAAAATGAAAGCAGAAGGGACAGCTATAGAGAACTACATCACAGACATACGACAGAAATACAGACATGGAAAAGAGCACTGGCGCCCCTCCTATCACTTTACAGCCCCGACGTCCTGGATCAATGACCCAAATGGACTGATCTATTTTTCGGGCTGGTACCATTTGTTTTATCAGTACAACCCGAAAAGCTGTGAGTGGGGCAGCATGCACTGGGGACACGCGATCAGTAAGGATATGCTGCACTGGAAGGACATGCCGATCGCTCTTTATCCGGATATGCCCTACGATAAACATGATGAGGGCGGCTGTTTTTCAGGCTCCGCAGTAGAAAAGGACGGAATGCTGTACTTTTTTTATACGGCTACGGTGCATCAGGGAGAGAATGTGTGCCAGACGCAGAGCGTATTCACATCTGAGGATGGGATTCACTTTAAAAAATACGAAGGGAATCCGGTGATTACCCATCCGCCTGCGGGCGCGTCGAGCGATTTTCGTGATCCTAAGGTGGTAAAATCAGGAGAATTCTGGTATATGGTAATAGGGGGCTCCATCGGTGGCTCAGATGCGGCCGATGGCGACGGCTGTGTGTTCCTTTACCGCTCTGAGGACCTGTATCACTGGGATTATCGGGGAATACTTCTGGAATCCAGAGGCGAAATGGGAACCATGTTTGAGTGTCCGGACCTGTTCTGGCTGGATGGGCATTGGGTGCTTACCTGTTCCCCGGTTCGCCATCCGAAATGCAATAAGGCGATGTATTGCGTGGGAGACATTGATTTTGACACCTGTACATTCCACATAGAGAAAACCGGGAACATGGATTGCGGATTTGACTACTACGCTCCACAGTCCTTTGAGGACGAGCATGGTAACCGTGTGCTCATAGCGTGGGAAAACGGATGGCTGTGGATGCCCTGGTGCTATGACTGGGGACCGACGAGTGAAGAGAACTGGCGTGGGGTTCTAAGTATTCCGCGCAGGGCGAGCCTGGATCCGGATCTGAACCTTATTTTGCAGCCCATCGATGGATTTTGGGATCTGATTGGCCGTGGAAAAGAATACAGGAACCTCATGGTAAATTCTCAAAGGCGGATGCTATTACCGGAGAATCCTTATAGCTATATTGTGCATCTTCAGGTGAAAATTTCTGATATTACATCCCGTTATCTTGAGATGGGACTGCTTGTCAATCAGGATAAGTGTGTGCGAATGGATATTGATCTGGTGAATATGCTGTTCAGCCTGGACAAGCGGAACGCGGATGATTACGGGAAAGGGGTAATGACAACCGGAATCCCGTCGAATGGGGACGACCTTGATGTGCTGATTCTGGTGGACCACAGCATTGTTGAAATTTATATCAACAATGGACAGCGCTGTATCAGCAGCAACGTCTACCCGAACGAGGATCAGACAGGATTCTGGATTGGGACTCCTTACAAGGAGGCTGTGATAGAGAGACTGGAGATAAGAGAAGTAAAGTCCGTCTGGGAGTGAGAGAAATACTGAAATACTATGTTTTGTGGATATGGAATGGGGGATGAATTTCTCCCATTCCATTCTTTTGGAGAAGTAAAATGTCTGCGGCATTTTCCAAATGATCATGGTATACGGTTCCTCGGATGGAGAAATCGTATTTCGTTCGTGAATGGAGGTGCCAGGATTATGGCATAAATCCTTAATGTAAATGGTCTGTGCAGATCATGGAAGCATTACACGGCTCTGCAAGTTTGCAAATCCGCATAAACACTGACTTTTTCGAAAATTGTCCGTGATTCGCGAAGCAAATCATGGACGTAGGCCGAGCCATTGCCGATAGGCGATTTTGCATGGCGA
>JAJQIE010000157.1 GCA_021199395.1 Lachnospiraceae bacterium
GTGTTATACTGTATCTTTCGATATATTATTACTAACATCCATTTTGATTGTCTATTTCTGCCACCGGTTCTTCAGCTTATTCTGCAACTGATATAGCGTATTTAGGGCATCCATCGGCGTCATATTCGGAACATCCAGCTCCTGCAGCTCCTTTAACACATCCGCGTCGCTCACAGTATCAAACAGAGACATCTGATTCATCTCGACCGGGTCAGGCTTTTTCACGCGTGGCTTTCTGGTTTTTGGCGCACCGGAGGTATTCTTCTTTTCTTCCGGACGGCCTTCGCGCTCGCATTCCTCCGATACCGTTTCGCGGGGGGAATCGCCCCCTTGCTTACGCTCGGCGGCAGGTCGCATCTGCCATTCTGAAACCGCTTTGCGGTGGGCAGATGCTTCGGAATCGCCCCCTTGCCCGCGCCCCATAATATCCGCACCTGCCAATTCCTCTGCCAGTTCTCTGGCGCGCGTGATAACGCTCTCAGGCACTCCCGCCAGGCGCGCGACCTGAATGCCGTAGCTTTTATCCGCGCCGCCAGGAATGATTTTTCTCAGGAATACGATATCGTCACCCTGCTCCCGGACCGCGATGCAGTAATTGTTGACGCCGGGGATCCTGCCTTCCAGCTCGGTCAGCTCATGATAATGAGTTGCAAAGAGTGTTTTTGCACCGAGCAGCTTTGGATTGCTGATGTGCTCAAGCACCGCCCAGGCGATGCTCAGGCCGTCAAAGGTACTGGTACCGCGGCCAATCTCGTCCAGAATCAGGAGACTGTTCTTTGTCGCGTTGCGCAGGATGTTCGCCACCTCGGTCATCTCTACCATGAAGGTGCTCTGGCCGCTGGCCAGATCGTCCGACGCACCAACGCGTGTAAAAATGCGGTCTACCAGGCCGATTTTCGCGCTGGAGGCGGGGACAAAGCTGCCAATCTGTGCGAGGAGTACGATCAGCGCACTTTGGCGCATATAGGTGGATTTTCCCGCCATATTCGGGCCGGTGATGATAGAGACAAGGTTTTTTCCATTGTCGAGGCTTGTATCGTTCGCGATAAACATATCGTTCGGAATCATTTTTTCTACTACCGGATGACGGCCGTTTTTGATTTCGATGACGCCCCGCTCGTTTATCGTCGGCTTGACGTAATTATTGCGTTCCGCTACCAGTGCAAGGGAGGCAAATACATCCAGCCCGGCAATCGCCTTCGCAGTCTCCTGGATACGCACGATCTGCTCCGCGACCTGGCTCCGTACCTCAACGTAGAGCGCATATTCCAGGGAAACCAGTCGGTCCTCCGCTCCGAGGATCGTATCCTCCAGCTCTTTCAGCTCCGGCGTAATATAGCGCTCCGCGTTTGTCAGCGTCTGCTTCCGCGTATAATAATCCGGCACCATATCCTTATAAGAGTTCGTAACCTCCAGATAATAGCCGAAAACCTTGTTGAACTTTATCCGCAGATTTTTGATTCCGGTCTTTTCCCGCTCCTCTGTCTCCAGCTTTGCCAGCCAGCTTTTTCCGTCATTCTTGGCGCTGCGGAGCCGGTCGACCTCCTCATTGAAGCCGTCCTTGATAATTCCGCCCTCCCGGATAATGATGGGCGGCTCATCAAGAATCGCCCGTTCAATCAGGTCGTGCATATCTGCAAGCTCATCAATCTGCTCCTCCAGCTGGCGAAGAAGCGGAGCCTGCAGGCTTTTCATAATATATTTGATATGCGGCAGCATGGCGAGAGAGGTTTTAAACGCAATCATATCGCGCGGATTTGCCGTCTGGTAGCTGATCCGGCTGATCAGACGTTCCAGATCGTAGATGGGATTCAAATATTCCCGCAGCTCTTCCCGCGTGATTGCATTGTCCCTGAGCTCCTCGACCGCGTCCAGACGTGCTGTGATCGCATCCTTTTCTACCAATGGCTGTTCTACATATTTGCGCAGCAGCCGTGCGCCCATGGCGGTTCTGGTCTTATCAAGAACCCATAGCAGAGAACCGCGTTTTTTCTTTTCGCGCAGCGTCTCGCAAAGCTCCAGATTCCGTCTGGTCGAGCTGTCCAGCACCATATACTTTCCGATCGAATATGGCACAAGCCGCGTCAGATTCGCAATCGACGTCTTTTGCGTCTCCATCAGGTATTTTAAAAGAGAACCTGCCGCAATCACACCACAGCTGTAATCAGCGATCCCAAGACCTTCGAGTGAAGCCGTATGAAAATGCTCCGTAAGCACGCGGGTACACATTTCATCATCAAAATACCAGGAATCCAGCGAAAAAACGGAAATGCCAAGCCGCTCTCTCATATCCTCCAGATCGATTCCGCTGACATAAAAGGACTGGTTGCAGATGATCTCGGATGGAGAAAACTTCGCGATCTCATCGAACAGCTTTCGCTTTGAATCCAGCTCCGTCATCAGATACTCGCCCGTCGAAATATCCGCCAGCGACACGCCATAACGATCTGACATATATACAATGCACATCAGATAATTGTTGCGCTGCTCGTCAAGCGCCTGCGCGTCCAGATTTGTGCCGGGGGTGACAATTCGGATCACCTCGCGTTTTACAAGCCCCTTCGCAAGCTTAGGATCCTCCATCTGCTCACCGATCGCCACCTTGTAGCCTTTGGAAACCAGCCGATTCAGGTAACCGTCCACCGCATGGAACGGGACGCCGCACATCGGGGCGCGCTCCTTCATCCCACAGTCCTTCCCGGTCAGCGTAATCTCCAGCTCCCGCGACGCGGTCAGAGCATCGTCAAAGAACATTTCGTAAAAGTCGCCAAGGCGATAAAAAAGGATGCAGTCCATGTACTGCAGTTTCGTCTGCAGATACTGCTGCATCATCGGGGTCAGCTGCGGCATCAGCTCACGTATCTTCTCTTCCGTCATGAAGTGTTTCCCTTTCGTATTTTAGTAAACGACACAGGTCATTTTACTTTGCCGCTATCATAGCATTTTTTCTCCTGCATTTCAAGAATAAAGAAGAAAATCCCATACATCGTTTTTTGCTGCCTGCTACCTGCAAAAAAAGCGGATTGCATCCCTGATGAACCTGTGATATGATACCTGAACGATTATCGATTTTTCGTTTTAAAGAAGCAGATACGGATATCAGCAAACAGGATTGCGGGAATTTTCATCGGAAGGGATTTTTTCGTGTCTGTGCGAAAGATACGGCTGCAGCGGGGAGGATAAAAATATGGGGCAGAGTGTGAAAAGAGCAGGCGTCCGGAGGAAATTCATTGGCGACAGGGCATTTCCACCGCGTCTGCCACCGCGAAGCGGTTTTAAAATGGCAGACGCGACTTAATTTACTTCATAAATCTCTGAAGCTCTTCATCCGTGCATTTCACATAATGGGTCCCGGAAATGAGATGGTCGGTTCCTCTGCTGTAATCCAGCCCGGACGTTTTATAATCATAGACCTCAGCGATCCGGTTCTTTTCCACGACCGGATTCGGGGACGGGATCGCGGAGAGAAGGCTTTTCGTATACGGGTGGATCGGATTCTCGAAAATCTCCTCCGTCGTACCTGTCTCAAGCAGGTGTCCCAGGTGCAGCACGCCGATGCGGTCTGAGATATATTTTACCATGGAAAGATCATGGGCGATAAACAGGTAAGCCATCCCTGTCTCCTGCTGAATATCCTTCATCAGATTTACCACCTGCGCCTGAATGGATACATCCAGTGCGGAAATACATTCATCCGCAATGATAAGCTTTGGATTCATGATCAGAGCCCTTGCAATGCCTACCCTCTGGCGCTGGCCGCCGGAAAACTGGTGCGGATATCTGGTCGCGTGCTCCGGGGCAAGCCCTACTTTTTTCAGGATCGCGCGCACCTTCTCGCTGCGCTCTGCCCTTGTTTTGCAGGAATGGTGAATATCCAGTCCTTCCCCTATAATATCTTCCACCTTTTTTCTCGGATTCAGAGAAGCCATCGGATCCTGAAAAATCATCTGCATCTGGCTGCGCAAGTTACTGGTATCCTTTTTGCTCATCTTCTGGCTGATATCCATGCCATTGAACCGGATCCGCCCGTCGGTAGGATCATAAAGGCGTATGACGCTTCTCCCAATAGTAGATTTGCCGGAACCGGATTCTCCCACCAGTCCATAGGTCTCTCCGGGAAATATCTGAAAAGAGACGCCCTCCACCGCATGGACTGTATATTTACTGCTGACCCTGAAATACTGCTTCAGGCCGTCTACCTTCAGAAGGGGTTCCGCATTATAATCTGCCGCCATTTTTCTCCGCCTCCTTCTTCATACGTTCGATTCGTTTCTTCAGCTCTTCCGGCATCTCTACCTTTGGAGCTCTCGGATCCAGAAGCCAGGTCGCCGCCGCGTGTGTTTCTGTAATCTCAAACATGGGCGGTTCCAGCTTATCGTCGATTTCCAGCGCGTACTGATTTCGCGGGGCAAATGCGTCCCCGGCTTTTTCATGGAGCAGGTTTGGCGGGGAGCCGGGAATCGTATAGAGGCGTTCATCATCCGTATCCAGATCCGGCATGGCTGATATAAGTCCCCAGGTATAGGG
>JAJQIE010000070.1 GCA_021199395.1 Lachnospiraceae bacterium
CTACCACCATCGTAATCTTCTCATGCGCCAACTTAATCATAACGTCCAGAACCTCCTGTATCGTTTCCGGATCCAGCGCTGAGGTCGGCTCGTCAAACAAAATGATTTTCGTCTCCGCACAGAGCGCACGCGCAATTGCGATACGCTGCTGCTGTCCGCCGGAGAGCGTAGTCGGGTAGACATGCGCCTTATCAGTCAGCCCCACGACATCGAGATAATGGTAAGCCAGCTTTTCCGCCTCCGCCCTGCTTTTATGATGCAGCTTCATCGGAGCCAGCGTCAGATTTTTCAGAACCGTCATATGCGGATAAAGGTTAAACTGCTGAAATACCATTGACATGGAATCCCGCACAATTTTCGTTTTGTTTCTGACTGTCAGCTCCTGATTGTCAATAAAGACATGCCCGCTCGTAGGAATCTCAAGAAAATTCATACATCTGACCGTCGTAGATTTACCCGAACCGGAGGGACCGATAATCACCAGCTTTTCGCCCTCCTGCACCTCAAGATTCACATCCTTGAGCACATGCAGCTCACCGAAATATTTATTGACATTCTCCAGTCTGATCATAAGCCTTCTCCTTCATAGTTTGCAATCGGACAGAAGAACGCCTTTCTCCCCTATCCGCCTGCGCGAGCCGGGTGCGGCTTTAGCCGCAAAACTCCCTGCCCGGCTCTGCGCATAAAAAAACGGAATCTGAATAAACCAGACTCCGTTGCCTTTCCTGTACTGTATCTTAATTCAAAAATAAGGAGATGTCAAGAAAAAAATGAAAATGCGAGCCGACAGGTATGGCGGCAGTCTTTGCATCTCCTCTGATCATTCGGTCAGATGGAATACTTTTTCCGCCGTTCCCCCCAGACACAGAGCAAGATCATCGTCTGAGAGATGCAATGCGCGGTGCTTCGCAAGCTCTACCCCCACATTATCGGGATTATCCGTACCAAACATCAGACGGTCGCAGCCAAGCTGCTGAACAAAGGACTTTACCATATATACAGGACACCACGAGGTTTCAAGATAAATATTCGGACACACGGAAGCAGCAACCAGGGCTTCATTGCCAAACATACCGCCGCCCGCATGTGCCAGAACAAAGGTAAGATCCGGATATTCCCTGGCCGGGGCAATCGCCAGTGACGGCAGAGCCGAAGCGACGCCATTGCCCGTATGAATCATCACCGGAACATTCAGAGCGCGAGCCGCCTCATATACCTTCCGTGCCTGCGGAGCATTTGGCGCGCAGCAGTACGCTTCCGGATGAAGCTTTATAGCCACAAAGCCCAGCTCATTGATAGCCCAGGAAACATGTTCAAAATATTCTTCATCGCTGCAGTGCGGCGTGTATGAGACAATCCCCCATGCACGGCCAGGATGTGCCTTTGCAAAGTCCCTTATTCGAATGCAGGATGAGTGCCAGTCATAAACCCTGAGACCCGGCTGCAAAATAACGCCATCGATATGAAATTCCTGCATATAGCCCAAAATGGTTTCTTCACCATCATTTGAGTTATAGATCAGGTCTTCCCCCATATGCATATGCGCATCAATCACTTTTGCCATATTTTTTTCCTCCTATTTGTTTTTTAACTTCTGCAATTCATAATTCCGACGATAGCTGCTTGGCGTAACTCCCGCGTAGCGTGAAAAATGGCGGGAAAAGGAGCCGGGACTGGCAAAGCCGGAAATTTCTGCGATCTCAGCTATACTGTATTGGGAATCCGCCAGCATATGACAGATCTCCTTCAGACGCACCTGCGTCAGCAGCTGATTAATCGTACAGCCAAACAGATGCTGACACACACGGGATGTCTGGCGTACGCTAAGATGCAGCGCATCAGCAATGTCCACAATTGTAATATTGTTGAAAATATTTTCATTAATAAATGAAAGCATTAAATCAATACGATACGCATCCTCTGAATCTCTCATTATTTTTGCCTTATGCTTATTTTCCACAGAAAGAGAATCAACGACCTCCAGCAGCAGCGCATGCACAAGATAAGCGGCTGAAACAGAGGTCAGGATGTTTTCTGAGGAAAACTTGCATATGATTGCCTCTGCCAATGCGTGAAAAGCATCCGTTTCCCTGCAAATTAACGGACTTGAAGTGTTATCAAACACGGCCGAAATGATTGGATTATCCGACCGGACATCGAAGCCAATGACCAGTTTTTTCGTTCGATCAGCTACCTCCGCAATTTTATGGGAAATATTGGGCGGAATGAAAGCATAACTGCCCTGTGGACAGAGCAGACTTTCATTGTCAAACTCAAAGCTAAGCTCCCCCTCGTATATATAGTGGAGTTCATGTAAAGTATGCATATGGCGTCCGGTCGAAAGCTTCTCATCTTCTGAAAAACGGATTTTGCACCAGGAGACGGTAACACGCATGACGTCACTGGAGCTGGAGAAATTCATATTGTACAGTATACGCTTTTTTTGATCGCTGTGCATGTTTAAACTATTCTTTTTACCTCCCTCCCACAGTTATTGGTTTTTATGTTATGCACTATTTCCGAAAGCCAGCAATATTATGCCAGGATAATTCTAAGATGCCGTATAGCCTGCCCCGGTTCTGTCTGATTGTGCGTATTATAAATGGTGTCCTATGCAAAATCAATATGGATGTCCAGAATTGGTATTTATATGTCATGAAATGGCATTGCGTGTAAAATGATATCCGTTATAATATTTTTACAGTTCTTATTGAAGAAATCGGAATTTCGGCATAAAAGATTCACTATGCCGAAGGAAATTATTTTCCGGTTTCTGAACGAAATCAACAAAAGCAAGGAGAAAAATAAAATGAAGAAATTGAATGGAATTACAGTAGCGATGATTACTCCATTTGATGACAATGACCGGGTCGATGTCCAAATGGTGCAAAATTTAACAGAAATGCTCATCGCAAAAGGAGTGGACTGCCTTTATCCGTGTGGGACAACTGGAGAAATGCTTCGCATGACTGTTGAAGAACGCAAACTGGTTGCCGAAACGGTAGTTAAAACAGCGGCCGGCCGGGTTACTTTATTTATTAAAGTAGGATGTATGCGGCAGGATGACACGATTACACTTGCACAGCATGCGAAACAAATTGGGGCAGACGGTATCGGCGTAGTTACGCCTCAGTTTTTCGGTCTGAACGACCGTGAAATGGAAGAATATTATGTCGCCGTCGCGCAGAGCGTACCTGGTTTTCCTGTTTACCTCTATAATATTCCACAGTGTGCCTCGAATGATATCAAGCCTGATATCGTAAAGCGGATCCTGGCTCGTACCGACAATGTCATAGGCATTAAATATAGCTTTGCAGATATGGTACGCACAGTAGAGTACATAAATTCGGCAAAAGGTTTTTCCGTATTGCATGGCTGTGATAAGCTTTTGGTCAGCCTGCTTGATATGGGATGCGATGGTACTGTTTCCGGATGCGCGTGTGCTTTCCCGGAACCGTTTGTGGCATGCATGGCAGCCTATCGCGACGGCAAGATGGAAGAAGCGCGTGCCTGGAATCGCGTATGCGTCAGATTTGTTGATGCGCTGCGGGCCGGCAGTAATATGTCTTTCTTTAAAGAAGCACTCACTGCCCGCGGTCTTTGTGGCGGAAAAATGCGCGCGCCACAGCTTGACCTCACAGATGAAGAACGTGACGGAATGATTTCGGAGCTGAAAACAATCTGCGAAGAGTCCGGCATTTCATTCTCTTTATAATAAGAAGAAAGTATTATACGAAACCAGTTGTTTCTGTTTTAAAAGAATGCATTGTGACCGCCGCACGGCGGGCACTGCAAATAAAAAACCCAAGGAGGAAAGAAAATGAAAAGAATTTTTGCTGTACTGTTGTCCCTGGTAATGCTGATGAGCATTGCAGGCGTCGCATCCGCTGAGAGCGCGGAACCGGAAGCGTTTGACGATTACACCCGTCCGCGTATGTCCGAAGATGGTTCACTCACCATAGGGTTTGTTTCCGACAAGCCGGAATTCGAGTCCATCCAGCGTATCCTTCAGCAGCTCCGTCTGGAGTGTGAGCATCGCGGCTGGGAGCTGGTTGAAGTAGTTTACGAGAGTGAGCAGGATCTGCGTGATAAAATTCTCACCCTGATCAATCAGGACGTAGACGCTATTGTTACTTTCTCACTGACCAACATGGAATCCAAACAGGATCTTGTCGCTATGGCGCGTGAGGCTGGTATTGGCTTCTACAATACGGATACCACGGTTGTTGACGGCGTTATCTGTAATTCTACAATGCCCGATGGTATGGCTGCTGCAGAATTAATGTATGCAATCGGTGAAGACAGCCAGTGGAGTGATGGCGTTGCCGTGCTGACAAAGACGTCCATTCAGGTACATTATGAACGTACAGACGTAATGCAGGCGATTGCGAACTGCTATGTAAACGAAACCGTTCTGGCAGAGCTGGATATCGCGGCAGCCGGATATGATGAGCTGCAGGCTGCTAACGATTATGCGAAAACCTGGTATACACAGTATGGTGAGGAATTAAC
>JAJQIE010000089.1 GCA_021199395.1 Lachnospiraceae bacterium
GGTCTGTTCAATACGATGGAGGCTGTCACGGATCGCCGCGGGATTGTGTTTGGGACAGATGGACGTATTGAAATTGAAAACATCAATAATTTTGAGGAATTTCGGATTTATAACAATCAGTATGAGCTGGAGGAGACGATACCGCGTCCGGCACAGATTACAGGATATGAGTACGAGGTGCTTGCCTGCAAGCGCGCTCTTGAGGAGGGCCGGATAGAATGCGAGGAAATGCCTCATGCGCATACGATTCGCGTAATGGAGCTGCTGGATGAGATTCGGGATAAGTGGTAAAGCGTGCATATGGCGCAAAAAGTAAAACGATTTACTATACTATAGAAAGAGGAACATTCATATGCGCTCACAGGCAGAACTGAGAAGACAGTTAAAGGAAATTGATCACAAAGGATATAAGGCGTACAAAGTGCTGGAGGGGGAATATGATTTTGGCTCCTACAGGCTGGCGATTGACCATGTGCAGGGCGATCCTTTCGCAACGCCGTCGCGTGTGCGGATCATCTATGGTAACCGTGGAAATATTTCTTCACAGTATTTTGAAAACCGTTCCCGCAGGATCGCAGCGGAGGATTATCTGCTGAGACGCCTGCACCGGAGCCTGCGCGGCGGACGTGACAGCGCGCCGGATGCACGCGGCGGACATAACCGTATATCAGATTTTCGCGGCGGACAGCGAAATGGCGCAGATCATCAGGCATATGACCAGAGAAGTGAATTTGCCCGCGGCGGAGCGTCGGAACGCCAGGCCCGCGGCTCCGGCAAGAGCGGCCTGGTCACAGCCTGCCGGACGGGCCAGGAAATTCTGGAGCGCACTGCCATGCGGATTACTCCGGAGGCGATAGAGGCACGGATTGAAGTCGGATTTCCGGCATTCGGACGCACGATCGCGGCAGGGGAGCTTGATAAGATTTTGTTTGATTTTCTTCCGGAAGCGGCGGCGAAGACTTTTCGCATGAATCCGCAGATGAAGCGGGAACTGGAAGCGGTGGTTCAGCTGGCGGACGACCAGCAGTATATACGCGATGCGCTGGAAGCGCGGGGGCTTGTGGCGTTTGTGGCGGATGGATCCGTGCTTCCCAGAGAAAGCGGCGTATCCCAGCGCCCAATGAAAAACTCCATAGTATTTAGAAGCCCTGACAGCCTTGCCGTGACTCTGGAGCTGTCCCATCGTGGGAGGGTGCGCGGCATGGGCGTGAAAAAGGGGGTTACGGTGATCGCCGGAGGCGGCTTTCACGGAAAGTCCACGCTACTGAAGGCACTGGAGCGAGGCGTTTACAACCATATCGCCGGTGACGGCAGGGAGCTTGTCATCACAGAGCAGAGCGCATTTAAGCTTCGCGCGGAGGAAGGGCGCTGTATACATGAGACAGATATCTCCATGTTTATCAGCAATCTGCCGACCCGCGCTGATACGACCCGTTTTTCCACGGAAAACGCAAGCGGCAGTACCTCGCAGGCCGCGAATACGGTCGAGGCGCTGGCGGCGGACAGCCGGGTGCTTTTGATTGACGAGGATACCTCCGCTACCAACTTTATGGTGCGCGACGCCCGCATGGCGAGACTTGTTTCCGATGAAAAAGAGCCGATTACGCCCTTTATCCGAAAAATCCGAAGCCTGTATGAAGAGCTTGGCGTATCGACCGTACTGGTGGTGGGCAGCTCCGGCGATTATCTGGCGGTAGCCGACACTGTATTGCAGATGGATTGCTATGTGGCAAAGGATGTGACGGCGCGGGCGAAGGAGCTGTGCGATGAGCGATCTGCGAAAGATACTGCTGAGCCGGGACTGGAAGCTTTGGAGTCCGAAAATATTGTAAAACGTTCCATCTGGCTAAAAAAACCAGTTCGCGCAAAGCAGATTGAAAAGGCGCGTACCCACGGCTGGGACACGTTAAGCCTTGATAAAACGGAAATCGACCTGCGCTATCTGGAACAGATCGTTGATGAGAGCCAGACGGCCGCGCTGGCCTATCTGATGCAGTACATTTTAGGCCGTATGGCAGATGGTAAAAAGACAGCCGCCGCCCTGGCGGACGAAGCGGCGCAGAAAATTGAAAAAGAAGGGGTTCTTTCTGTCACTCCGAAAAATTATGGCGCGGGGGCGGCTGCTGCTGTGAGACGTCAGGAAATCCTGGCGTGCCTTGCCAGGTATCGTCTGCTGTGAGACGTCAGGAAATCCCGGCATGCCTTGCCAGATAGCGCCTGCTGCCGCCCCGGCCTGTGTGAAACGAGCGCAGCCGACGCTCAATATTCTGGCAGTCCATATCGCAATTCCATG
Organism: Lachnospiraceae bacterium; assembly: GCA_021199395.1. GTDB lineage: Bacteria > Bacillota > Clostridia > Lachnospirales > Lachnospiraceae > Choladousia. The sequence goes on from JAJQIE010000089.1 coordinate 2,294, forward strand.
CGCACGCTGATAACACGGGCATCTGCGATACGGTCTGCTGTATCATCACAGAATCCGCTCCGGACGAAATTTCAGAAAATCTCCGGACACCAGATGATAGGATATGCCGTGGTAGCTTCCGCGAATACTGTCATGAAAGCGGCTTTCTCCATGACAATGGGAATATACGACATGCTCCACATGATATCGCTCCGCAATTTGGGTAAATGGGCTGTCCGTCTCAATAACGCTGGTGGGTGGATAATGCAGAAACAGGATAAATTTCTGATATCCATCCGCAGCTGCCGCATTGAAAGAAAGCTGAAGCCGCGCAATTTCGCGGTCAACCAGCTTTTTTGCGTGAGCTTCCTTTTCCTCATCCCAGCCAAGAATTCTTCCCCTTCGATCCAGATAAAAAGGTCCTTCAAAAGTATATCCCTTCGTACCCACCAGAGCGTAATCTCCATATGCATAATAATTATTCTGCAGAAAGGCAAGATGTCCCTGATATTCCCTGTTCAGCCGTTCTGTTTTTTTCGCGTCCCAGAACATATCGTGGTTGCCTCTGAGCAGAATCTTATTTCCCGGCAAGGCTTCGATGAAAGCCAGGTCTTCGCGGCATTCTTCTAAATTTCTGCCCCAGGAATGATCTCCGGTAATCACAAGCGTATCCTCCGGGTGAATCAGCCTGTTACAATTTTTCCTGATCTTCTCTTCATGCTTTCTCCAGACACTTCCAAATTTATCCATGGATTTATCTGTCTGGAAGGAAAGATGAAAATCTCCGATTGCGTATAATGCCATAGGCGCTCCTTATCGCATGAAAAACCAACGGTTCGTATCGCAGTTTCATGTACATTCCGCCGGTCTGTTTTATAGGAAAGGACTATGAGCGGCCGGTGTTGCGATATTGTTTCTTGTCTATTTCCTTTAGAATTCCGCTTACCAGTACGAAAGCCAGTAAAAAGGCAAGTATATCTGAGACTGGCTGGGAAATCTGCAGGCCGCGCAGACCGAAAAAGCGCGGAAAGACGGCCAGCACGGGAATCAGGAAAAGCCCCTGTCTTGCGCAGGATATGACGGAAGAACGGAAGCCGTAACCGATGGACTGAGAGAACATATTGCACATGATGTAGTAGCCCCAGAGCGGCATGGTGATGAGCTGGGCGCGCAGCGCAAATGTGCCGATTGCGATGACCTCCGCGTCATCCCGGCGGAAGAGCGTGATGATATGGCCCGAAAACAACAGAGAAATGCCGCACAGCACAAGCAGGGTGATCGTTGCGACTTTTACACAGAACCAGAAAGACTGCTTGACACGGTCGTATTTTTTTGCACCGAAATTAAACGCGCAGACTGGCTGGAAGCCCTGACCGAAGCCGATGACGACAGAATTGATAAACATTGTAAAGCGAGAGACGATCGACATCGCTGCGATTGCAGCGTCTCCGTAGGAGCCGGCAATTGAATTCAGCATTACGGAAGAGATGCTGCCAATTCCCTGTCTGGCGAGAGATGGTGCGCCCGTATACAGAATACGTCCATATATCTGCACAGACGGTCTGTAATTGCGCGGGGTGATGCGGATCGCGTCCCTGTGTGTGTTGCACATAAACAGGAGAATACAAAAGCTGACAAACTGGGAAAAACCGGTCGCGACACCGGCGCCCATGGTACCCATTCCAAGGCCGAAGATCAGGATGGGATCAAGCACCATGTTCAGAATACCGCCGGTAGTAATTCCAACCATGGAGTAAACGGCCAGTCCCTGGAAACGAAGCAGATTGTTCATGATCAGCGAGCAGATCATAAAAGGAGCCGCCAGAAAAATATACCGGGCGTAATCGATTGCGTAGGGGGCGATGGTTTCCGTGGAACCAAGCAGCATGACAATGGGTTTCATCAGAGTCATACCAAGCAGGGATACGACACATCCGAGGACAAAACCGGTGAACCAGGCAACGGATGCGTACTTTTGAGCCTCTTTTTCCTCGCCGTTTCCGAGCAGCCGGGAGATGTTATTACCGGCTCCCATGCCGATCATAAATGCAAAGGCCTGGATCAGCGCCATCGCCGAGTAAATGATTCCTACGGCTCCGGATGCGGAGGTGCCAAGCTGGCTTACAAAAAACGTATCCGCCATATTATATATAGATGTAATACGCATTGCCAGGATCGGCGGTCCGGCAAGCTGTGGATTGAGCTGCTCTCCCGGGTCTTTCCGCCTCTGGGCATGGCG
>JAJQIE010000050.1 GCA_021199395.1 Lachnospiraceae bacterium
ATGCAGATTGCGCAGGGAGAAATTCTCGGCCTTCTGGCGGTCAACGGCCACGGGATGCCGGCGCTGCTGAAGCTTTTGGAGACGAATCTTCCACTGGATGACGGATATGTGTACTACGGCGGCGAGCTGGTAAATTCCTGGAAAATGTCCGGGAGGACGACAAACCGCATCAGTGTGATTGGTGCGGAAAACCGGCTGGTCGAGTCTCTGAGTGTGACGGATAATATTTTTGTGCTGCGGCAGGGCTTTCGCCAGGAGGTTATCCGGACGGGATTACTGGAAAAGCAGCTGAAGCCGTTTCTTGAGGACATTGGCATGGATATCCCGATGGATATTCCGGTTGAGAAGCTTCATGTATTTGAACGTGTGGTGCTTGAGCTTCTGCGCGCGGTGGTATTCGGACACCACCTGATCGTGTTAAATGAGATTGGTACCCTGATCAGTGCGGAGGAGCTGAAAAAGCTTCATGAAATCCTGCGCCATTATGCGTCGGTGGGCTTCTCGTTTCTTTATATCTGTCCGCATTATGAAGAGGTAGAGCAGATCTGCGGTCGATGCGCGCTCCTGTCGCATGGGCGCATCCTGAAGGTCGTGGAAGGGAGCGGCGCGACGGATGAGATACTGAGAATTTATGACGCGGAATACGCGCAGATGATCCGCGGCCGTCTGGAACGGCAGAAGGGGCTTCCTAAGGAGAAAAAAGTGGCGCTTATGTTTTCCGGCCTGAGTGGAGAACACATAAAGTCGCTTTCCATGAGCGTTTACGCGGGAGAATGCCTTTCGGTACAGATCCTGGACAATGATTCCTTTCTGGAGCTCTGCGGCTTTCTCACAGAGAACAAAAAGCCGTTGTCCGGAGCAATCCGGATCAACAGCAGGAAGGAGCGCGTATCCGGAGGAAATCGGATCGGCAGAAGAAAAGGGCATACGTTTTCCGACCGCAGAGTCGCTGTGCTTGTGGAGCAGGCGACAAAAACCATGGTATTTCCGGAGCTGTCTTATATGGAAAATCTGTGTATCTCCCTTTCCATGCGAATGCCTGCGTTTTGGAGAAAGGCAAAGCTCCGCCGCAGCATCCGGCAGGAGTATGGGCCGATCCTGGGGGAAGAGGTATTTGATCTTCCGGTAGAAGAACTGAGTGAACGCCAGAAATACCAGATGATCTACACGCGGATTCTTCTGGCACACCCGGAGGTCGTTTTTTGCATCCATCCATTCAAGGGAGCAGATCTGCCGCACCGGATGTTTATCTGGAAAATGCTGGAAATGCTGCTTGACCATGGCATTGCGGTAGTGATTTTGTCTTTGAGCCTGTCGGATTCCCTGTCGCTGGCGGATCGTCTGCTCATCGTCGGGCAGGATGAAACAAAGGAAATCCTGCGGGAGAATTTTGCCTCGATATCGGAGCTGGTGCCGTGGGGATACCTGTACCGGGAGGAGATGCGTCTGACCTGTAATTTCGAGCCCTTTTCCCACTAAGGAACTGTTAAGAATTAATTTTGCAGATGACGCAGGATAAATCTTTATATGCAAGGCGGAGGAAAGAGGCGTACCGAGGTACGTCGATTGACGACAACGCAGTATATAAAGATTTAGACAAGTCAGATGTAAAGATTAATTCTTTAACAGGTCCTTAGGTCTGTGACGGGATTGTGACATCATTATATGCTATTGACAAATTATATGCTGTCTGCTAGGATTATGACTGTTTGTTCGTAACTGTTCAGTACCTTCACAGTTACGTTTGTTCATATGTAAGAACAATTAAAGATTTTTATTTTCATATTTGCTGTTGGCAGGTGGTCAGTTACAATGAAAAATAATATTAGAAACTGGAATTTCCTTCGGATTACCGCATTTCTGCTTTTTCTGGTATGCATTATCTTTACATTTTCATGCCGCAGCTGGTTTTACGGAAAAAAGATAAAATATACGGTTGAATATGACTCGTCTGAGGAAAGAGGAAAGCTTAAAAATCTGGATGCGGAGACCGTTTTAAAACAAGTATTCTACCCACAGGATGATATCCTGACATGCCTGTATGCCCGAATTGTGAAGCATGGGCAGACAGGCAGTATAATTGTCACGGTATATGATAAGAATGGAAAAGAAATCGCTTCTGTCACAACAGACTGTTCCGATCTGATAGAAAAAGGAAATCAGAGATTTGATTTTCAGGTAAATGTAGTAGCAGGAGCGGAATATTATTATACGATTACTTTTGAAGGCGTAGAGGATGAATATCCTGTTTTCCGTACCGCAAAATGTACCGAGGCCGGTTCTCTGATTTTAGGAGTTCTGTATATGAATGATGTGATACAGGAACAGAGCATTATCACAACATTCAAATATCAGGAGTCTTATACGGGGAATGCATTTTGGCGGCTTTGTCTGATTTTAGCTTTGCTGACATTGCTCTTCGTATTTTTCGAACCATTTATTCCTAAGAGAGAAACGAATCTGTTTCCATTGTTTATTCCATTCCATGCCCTGCTCTCCTTCTTTCTGCTGGAGTATATTGTAGGACATTATATCTGGGAACTGGATGCAAAGACGATTCTTTTGAATGTTGTTTTGTGCAGTTATATTTTTATTGCACTTTCCGTCCTGTTCTTGTGGAAAGGAAGGCTGGTGTTGTATGGCGGCACTGTAATATGTACGATACTTGGTATAGCGGAATATTATGTGCTGAAATTCAGAGGCACACCCCTTGTTTTATATGACCTTCTCAGTGTCGGCACAGCGGCGGACGTTGCGGATTCCTATACGTTTGATATTACCGAACGAATGGTGGTCGCGGTATTGATTTTGGCTGTGCTGTTTCTTTGGGAAGGAAAAATTTGCTTCAGGCGCTGCCGTCCGCGTGTATATGCGGGAATGCTCGGAGGACTGCTCCTGTTTGGAGCAGGCAGCTTTTTCATTATCCGCTCCATGCCGCTGACCGCGGAGGCGTCTGCCGCCAGAAATGGCGGTATTTTCTGGAGTCTAAAGAGTACTTATAAGAAAAACGGATATTTTCTCGGTACATACTTATATCAGTGCTTTCAGGTAGTCGATAAACCGGATAATTATTCAGGTGACCTCGTTCGTGAGGCGGCCGGGATTTTGGAAGAAACGGGAGATATGGATGAAACGAGTCAGGAAGAAACGCTTAGTGAAGAAGAATACCCGAATATTATTGCGATCATGAATGAATCATGGACGGATTTTAACGGCGTTGGCGGAATTGAGACGACAGAGCCGGTTACTCCTTTTATTGACGCTCTCGAAGAGAACACAATAAAAGGAAATTTGTATGTATCGGTATACGCGGGTGGAACCGCCAATACAGAATTTGAGTTTCTCACAGGCTCTACTATGAATTTTCTTCCGAGCGGGAGCATTCCTTTTCAGATTTATATCCACGATGAGACGTCATCTCTCGCCACTTATCTGAAAAGTCTTGGGTACTCAACAACTGCTCTTCACCTTTCAAAAGCGACGAACTACAATCGTGACGAAGCGTACCCCCTTTTGGGCTTTGATGAATTTATTTCTGAGTCTGATGTGGAAGATGCGGAAATCATCCGTACAAGAGCCTCAGACCGTGCTACCTATCAGATTATTGAGGAGTGTTATGAAAACTGGAAAGAAGAACAGGAGAGCGAGCATTTCTTCCTGTTTGATGTGACTATACAAAATCATGGCGGTTACTCCTATGGATATACCAGTGAGATAGCAAATCCACTGCTTTCCGATCTGGATACTGATGAGTCGACCGCGGAATACCTGGCTTTGCTGCGTGAGTCAGATCAGGCTTTTCAAGAGTTAATCGAATATTTTGAACAACAGGAAGAGCATGTAATTATCCTGATGTTTGGGGATCATTGGCCGCTTATGAGCGATGCCACATACGATTATCTGATGAATAAGATATCTGATAAGAGCGACCAGGAACAGTTACAGGCTCAGTATACCACTTCTTTTATTATATGGGCGAATTATGATATTGAAGAAGCCGAGATTGAAAAACTGAGTGCAAATTACCTGTCCGCCCTATTGCTTGATACGGCAGAACTTCCGCTGAACGGATATCAAACCTTTTTGTCTGAGCTTATGGAGCTGCTTCCTGTCATCAACGTAAACGGCTGCATTGATGCAGATGAGAATTATTACTGGTCCATTGACGAGCTGGACGACGAAACAGCCAATATGGCGGAAACTTATAAACTCCTGCAGTATGGGCACCTGTTTGGAAGCTTATCCGATCTGGCAGATTTTTTCGGATGATTCAACGCGGAGAGATGTATTTGACTTTTGAGAACTTCTGTGTTATCGTAGTTTCCAGATTAAGGTGAACGTTTCTGTCGATTCAGACAATTCATTTTCCCGTGAAATCAGTAAGGAACTGGCACGGAATAACCTGAGCAGATTGTGCCGAATAATACGTGAAGCACAGCCGATAAAAACGTAGGCGTAGCGGGCTACGCCGAGGCTTTTATCGGTTGCGATTCGCGTATTAGGCGGTGCAAGATGCCCAGGTAATTTCGTGACAGGTCCTAAGTAACTGTTGATCGAAATAAGCAGGAGGAGAAGCATTATGATGAAAAGAAAATTATTAGCATTGGGACTTGCGATGACAACAGCATTGTCACTCTGCGGCAGCGTGGCGTTTGCGGAGGAGGAGACAGAGGCTGGAAGCGAAGCCGGGACAGAGAGCGCTGAGCTTGTGATTACGGATGATATCCAGGAAATCATTGACAGAGGCGTACTTCGCGTTGGCGTAAAAAACGCGGTCGTCGGCTTTGGCTATGAGGATACGCTGACCGGAGAGTATTCCGGCATGGAGATTGACATTGCAAATCTGATCGCGGAGAAGCTGGGCGTCGAGACAGAGTTCACCACGGTAACGGCGGCTACGAGAACGGAGCTTCTGGATTCCGGCGACATCGACTGTGTGATCGCGACGTTTACAATCACGGATGAGAGAAAAGAAAGCTGGGATTTCTCTACTCCGTATTATACGGATTATGTTACTGTTTTAGTAGAGGATTCCAGCGAGATCACCTCTCTGGAGGATCTGGTTGATAAGACTGTAGGCGTTTCCTCCGGTTCGACCTCGGCGCGTTCGCTTGTGGAGGCTATGATTGAGGCGGAGCTGATCAGCGGCGATGATTATGATTCCGAGACTTTTGATCCGGCGCTCTGGACGGACGGTGTTTCCTTCCAGCAGTATGACGATTATCCAACTATCTCTACGGCTCTCAGCGCGGGAGAGGTGGACGCATTCTGTGTAGATAAGTCGATCCTTGCAATCTACAAGACGGATGGACGCTCTTATATTGACGCGGAGTTCGCGCCGCAGGAGTATGGTGTAGCTACGACGAAGGATTCCGGATTCTCCGCATATGTGGATACACTGATTAACGAGTGGCTGGAGGACGGCACAATCGACGGATTTATCGAGGAGTACGCGCTCGGCTGATTAGAAACATGAGAATTCCGGCGGAGCCTGAAAGGATGGCTCTGCCGGATTATGGGAGAATGCGGGCAGATTACCCGTTGCTGTTTACAGGAATCCAGGGAGGATAACATGTCAGGTATTTTTTCAGAGTCGGCGTGGCTGAAGGTCTGGACGTATCGCGCGACATTTCTGCATGGGCTGGCTACTACGGTAGAGACGGCGGTGCTGGCGATTGCGCTGGCCCTGGCCATTGGTATCATACTCGGCCTTTTTGCGACCGGCCATATTCGCATACTGAAGGTGATCGCGCGCATTTATGTCGAATTTGTACAGAATACGCCGGTTATGCTGCAGATCTGCTTTCTGTACTATCTGCTGGCCTTTTCCGGGCACAGCATCGGGATTATTCCGGCCGGTATCGTATCGCTCGGCATTTATCACGGAGCTTACATGGCGGAGGTTATACGCGCCGGGATTGAGTCGATCCCCAAGGGACAGTTTGAGGCTGCGCGGTCGCAGGGCTTCAGCTATTTTGGGGAAATGTATTATATTATCCTTCCGCAGAGCATCAAAATCATTCTCCCGCCGATGGTAAATCAGGTCGTCAACCTGATCAAAAATACGTCCTGTCTTTACATCATCGGAGGCACGGATCTGATCTCACTGACCTACAGCTTTGTGACCGGCGCGACGACCGGCGGTGCGTATGGCCCTGCTTATCTGGTGAGCGGCGTGCTGTTCTTTATTATCTGTTTTCCACTGTCGAAGCTTGCGAGCACCTGGGAGGCAAGGCTGAAGCAGAGAGATCAGAGAATTTATACCGGAGAGGGGATGAATAACGCATGAAGACCCTGGAAGCAAGCCTTTCGATGCTGAAAAATCCGGCAATTCTGCAATATCTTATGAAAGGCGTATTATTTACCCTGATTATTTCCGTGATTGCCGTCGTGTTTGGGCTTCTGATCGGCTCCGTTCTCGCGCTGGTACGCAATTACTGTAACAGCGGAAGGAATAAGATTTTTCGCGCTCTGGCGACGGTTTATATTGAGGTGTTCCGAAACACACCGCTGCTTTTGTGGATTTTTATCTGCCTGGTATTCTGCCCGACACCCGGTTTCCTGAATCGCAAAATGTTTGGACTGAATTCTGCGGCGGATGTGAAGCTGCTCTTTAAGGGGGCGGTGGCGTTGATTCTGTTTACTTCATCGGTTATCGCGGAGATCGTGCGCGGCGGCCTGAATTCCGTGGCGGAGGGCCAGTTTGAGGCGGGGCGTTCGCAGGGCTTCCACACCGTACAGATCATGATTTATATTGTGCTGCCGCAGGCCTACCGGAATATTATCCCGACTCTGCTGTCGCAGGTCATTACGACGATCAAAGACTCCTCTTATCTGGCAAATGTGGCGGTCATTGAGCTGATGGCGAGGACAAAGCAGATTATGAGCTCGGCCAATCGCTATAACGGAACCGGGGTTATCAATGTCTCCGATGTATTTGTCCTGTTTGGGTTTGCCTGTGTGATTTATTTTGTGATTAACTTCACATTATCCTGCATCGTTCGGCATATGCAAAAACGAATGAAGGAGGGCGCGAAGCGTCCGGCGGATGTAGTGGCTGTGGAGCAGTAGAGAATGAAAATTATGAGAATGGGCAGGAGGCTTTTATGGATCATTATGTTGTGACTATTTCCCGTGAGTTTGGTTCTCTGGGGCGCACAGTGGCACAGTCTCTGTCGGAAAAGCTTGGCGTGGAATTCTGGGACAGAGATATTGTGGAAGCCGCGGCAAGGCGGACGGGGCATTCGGTTTCTGTGGTCAGTGATGAGGAGGAAACGGCGAAAAATTCTTTTTTTCTCAGGAAAAAATATAAAATGAGCCTGACGACCTACAATATCAATGATGAGATTTTTGAAGCGGAAAAAAACATTATTCTGGACGCGGCAAACAAAAGCTCCTGTATTATCGTGGGGCGCTGCAGCGACTATATCTTGCGGGATTTTCCGAACCATCTGAGTGTTTACATTTACGCGCCGTATGAGGAGCGGCTCAAAAACTGTATTGACACTCTGATGATGGATGAGAAAACCGCCCGCCGGATGATACGTGAGGTCGATATGGCGCGTACCTATTATCAGAGAAAGTATTGCCCGGATGTTCGATCACCGCGCGACTGCAGCGATCTGATGATTGACAGCTCGCGGTTCGGAGTGGAAAAAACCGCGGCACTGATTGCACAGGCGCTGCGGATTATGGTTTCAGATTATATCCAGTAACAAATAGTTACAGGTCACACCCTGACCAAATTTACCTTATTTTTACCTCTACAGGTGTGACCTATAACAGCATCCGGCCAATTAAAATCGCTGCGCGATGGGCCGGATGCTTGCTGCCACTACGTTTTCAACCCTGACCACGCAGCAGGTGCGTGGTCGGGTTGTGACCAGTAACACCAAATAGTCTCGGACATCTACAGGCGACGATAGGAAGATTGACCGCATGACCTCTTCTGTGGTAAGATAAGGCATATTGAACAGGAGGCGGGCGGATAATGAATATCTATCTGATTCGGCATGGAAGCACAGAAGGCAATCTGGAGCATCGGTATGTAGGGATTACGGATGAAGCGCTGACAGAGAAGGCGAAGCGTCGGCTGGAGGAAAACCGGGAGCTTTATCCTGAGCCGGACCGTGTATTTGCCAGTCCGTTAAAAAGATGCGTGCAGACCGCAAATATTCTGTTTCCGGAAGCAGAGGTTTGCCTGCTGCCGGATCTGCGTGAATGCGGTTTTGGCGAGTTTGAGTATAAAAATTACGAGGAATTGCAGGGAGACGCCCGCTACCAGGCGTGGATTGACAGCGGCGGGACTCTTGCGTTTCCGGGCGGAGAGAGCAGAGCGGATTTCGAAGAGAGATGCTGCTCTGCTTTTTATGAGGGCTGTGCTGCGGCGGGACGAACCGGTGCCGAAAGCGCAGCTTTTGTAGTGCACGGGGGAACCATTATGGCAATTCTCGAACGCTGTTCGGAACCACATCGCGATTATTTTGAGTGGCAGGTCGGCAATGCGGAGGGATTTTCCTGTGAGGCGGAACAGAAAGCGTCACAGCTGCTGCTGAAAAACATTCGTCCGCTTCCGCAGACTCCCGGATTGACGGGGATAGAAGAGCAGTTTGTCATGAAGAAGAATAAAAAGCTTCGATGTGGCTATACCACCGGAAGCTGTGCGGCCGCGGCGGCGAAGGCGGCGACCGAGATGCTGCTTTCCGGACGAATCTGCTATCGCGCGGATCTGCTGACGCCCAAGGGCATCCGTCTGCACCTTCCGGTAGAGGAGCAGGAGATTGCGGATTGCCAGGCGTCCTGTGCGGTAAAAAAATATGGCGGGGATGACCCGGACGCGACCAATGGGATTCTCGTATATGCGCGTGCGGAATATCTGACGGAATCCGAAACCGGGAAAATCCGCGTTTTGGTTGACGGAGGCGTCGGGGTCGGCCGCGTGACGAAGCCCGGTCTGGAGCAGGAGGTCGGCGCGGCGGCGATTAATCGGGTTCCGCGCGAGATGATTACGAAAGAGGTGGAGCGCATATGCGAGCTTTATGAGTATCCTGGGAGGATAAAAATTACCATTTCCGTGCCGGATGGTGTGGAGATTGCGAAACGGACCTTTAATCCGCACCTGGGGATTCAGGGCGGCATTTCGATCCTGGGAACGAGCGGGATTGTAGTTCCGATGAGTGAGGATGCGCTGATCGCAAGCATTCGGGTCGAGATGAAACAGAAAATCGCGGGCGGTGAGCAGTATCTGCTGATTACACCCGGCAATTATGGAGCGGATTTCATCCGGCGTCAGGATCTGCCGTATGCTGCGGGTGGACGTAATGAGCGTGCTGCAGCGCATAGTGGGTATGCAGCAGAGCTTCCATGTGCTTCTGGCGATTATGATGAAGCGAGTGAGACACAGATGGAGCGGAAAGATCGTAGCCGTGCGCTGGATGCGGAACACTCTATGAAATGCAGCAATTATGTCGGGGAGACTTTAGATATCGCGGAGGAGCTCGGCGCCAGGGGCATTTTGTTTGTCGCGCATATCGGAAAATTTATCAAGGTTTCCGGCGGTATTATGAACACACATTCGGCGCACGCGGATTGCCGCGCTGAGCTGATGGCGGCGCAGGCGATGCGCGCTGGGATTCCCCCTGAAATTGCGGGAGAGCTTCTGGATACCAATACAACGGAAGAAGCAGTCGGAATCCTGATCCGGACTGGCTGGCTGAAACCGGTGATGGAGCAGGTGACGGAGCGCGTGAAATATCATCTGCAAAAACACTGCAGGGGCGCAATTGAGACAGAAGCGATTATCTACTCAAACCAGTACGGCTATCTGGGTGAAACGGATGGCGCGGATGAAATGATTAAAAAGATAGCCGCACAGTAAATGTCAGCCTGTTTCGCTGATGTGACGCTCTGACCTGTTCTCAATCTGTCAGAGATCTTTAGTCTGTCAGATATTTCTTTAGTTCTGTCATTCGTTTTTCACCGTCATTCAGGGCAAGCTCATAGACCTCCTGAAGTCTGGAGGGATCGCTTTCAATGCGGCCGATTTCAATTGGCGATGACGGACGGATGACGAAAGCCTGTCCGGCGGCTTCACAGGCTTTGAGCGCTTCAACCGAGCTGTTGTAGACGGTGTGGCGCTGCAAAAGCTGCCGCTGAAGGTTCGGGTATCTGCGGTAGCAAAGCCGGATCGGAACCGGGGACATCGGCGTTTTGCGGTAGGACAGGTCGCGGGTCAGAAACACAATTAATCGGTCGTAGCCGTTTCTGAGCATCCACTGGAATGGGATACTGTCCGAGATGCCCCCGTCCAGGTATTTTTTCCCTCCGATCGATACGGGCTTTGACACGAAGGGCATGGAAGCGGACGCGCGCAGCACATTCATCTGCCGGTACACGCTGCGAACGCGCACATAATTTGGCTTTCCGGTTTCCATGTCCGTGACTACCGCGTAAAATGGCACGGATTCAGCCGACGCTTTATAGGTCTCGTCGTCAAAAATATCCAGCTCATAGGGAACATCATGGTAAGCATATTTCGTACTTATAATATTTCCCTCCTTTAAGAGGGGAAGGATTCCCATGTAGTGTTTGTCTGAATTGAAGCGTTTGTTATATCGGATCACGCGTCCCTTCTGCCCGGAGAGATAATTTACACCGAACAGCGCGCCCGCCGAGACGCCGATCGCACCATTGATCCCGATCCCTTCATCCATCATAACATCAAGAATCCCGGCGGTATACATGCCGCGCATCGCGCCGCCTTCCAGTACAAGTCCTGTTTTCATACCTTCACACTCCTTTGATTCCCGCGAAGCAGCGAATCCTGTCGGCAAACTTACGGGGAAACCATCGATAAAAACGGTTTTTCTAATATTAACACGATTGTCAAATCCTGTAAACCACAGGATTGATGGTGTCAGGGGCAGAAGTATTCGAGTAGAATTATCTTGACAGAGCGTGCAAATCTTTTTATTATTTGGTGGGTAACGAATTAGCTGCATTGAGATTTTGATGAGACGACGAACCTGGCAGCCCATCGCAATTGCATGTGCATTCTGCAGGCTTTTTCGACGGGAGCACGACGCGAAAGCCTCAGCGCAGCACATTTATTATAATTTTGTGTGGGAATGAAGAATAATGGCAAAAGAAATAATGGCGGAGAAGAATCCGGAATACAGGAAAAATGTAAAAATCGCAAACAGGACAGGTGAGGACGGGAGGGATGCTGAGCATACCAGGGACATGACACGCAAAAAGGGCAGAATCATGGTGGTCGGCGCTGTGAACATGGATATCTGTGGGAAGCCTTACGATCCGCTGGTCGGTGCGGATTCCAATCCGGGGACGGTATCCCTGTCGATGGGCGGGGTGGGGCGTAATATAGCGCATAATCTCAGACTTCTGGAACAGCCGGTATCCTTGATCACTGTTTTTGGGGACGATACGAACGGAGAGGTGATTCGCAGCAGTCTGAAAGCGCTTGAAATTGATCTGAGCGGTTCCGTGACGGTGCCGGGGGCATCCACTTCGAGCTATCTTTTTATTACGGACGAAAAGGGAGAGATGCAGCTGGCAGTTTCTGATATGAATATTTGTGAGAAAATAACGCCGCAGCTTCTGGCCGGGAGGCTGGATCAGATCAATGATGCGGTTCTGTGTGTAGCTGACGCGAATCTTCCAGAGGAGTCGATTGAATTTCTTGCTGAAAATCTGTCGGTTCCGCTGTTTGCGGATCCGGTATCCACCGCAAAAATGTACAAGCTTAAACGGGTATTGGGACGCATACATACATTCAAACCGAACCGGCTTGAGGCGGAAATGCTGACGGGCATACCGATTGTCGATGAGAATTCGCTAAGGCTGGCTGCGGCTGCTTTGCTGGATACCGGTATGCAGCGCGTGTTTATTTCACTTGGCGCGGATGGCGTTTTCTGTGCGGATCATTCACAGATGCTGCTTCTTCCCGGTATCTGCGCCAGAGTGCGAAGTACAACCGGAGGAGGAGACTGTTTTATGGCCGGACTTGCCTACGCGTATCGCGAAGGACTTTCTCTGGAGGACTCCGCGCATCTGGCGCTGGCAGCGGGAGCAATCTGTACAGAAGGGGAGCATACGATTAATGAAGCGCTGTCCCTTCGCGCGTTGTATGAGCGGGCAGGGATCTCATAGTTACCATTCACGGCGAGCCTGACACCCGCTGTCAGGCTGCGTCAAAATACATCTTATAGAATCAGCGGGGAATAAAAATCTTGACAAACCCGTGTCGGTTAGCTAAGATATCGGAGGATGCAGGCTGACTGCAGGAGCAGAGGCTGAGAAAAAGGGTGAATTTTTATTTCGGCTGAACAATGTGAGCCTGGAATATATTCGAATGAAAGAATGGAGTTTCGGACATCCGTCCTTTGTATATGCAGGTATACAGAGGACGGTTTTTCGAAAAAAGTAAAACGACGAACGCCGTTTACTATATATAACAGGAGGAATTGATTATGGAACAGTTTAACAGATATCTGGATGTAGCGCCGGAGGTAAAGGAAGCTCTGGAGGCGGGCAGACCGGTGGTGGCGCTGGAGTCTACCATTATTTCACATGGCATGCCTTATCCGCAGAATGTTGAGACAGCTCTTGCGGTGGAAAAGATTGTACGTGATAACGGCGCGGTTCCTGCGACGATTGCCATTCTTGGCGGACGCCTGAAGGTGGGCGTCAGTGCGGAGGAGATTGATTATCTTGGGAAAAAGGGGCTGGACGTCATCAAGGCCAGCCGCCGCGACGTACCTGTCCTGATAGCAAAAAAGGAGGACGGAGCCGCAACCGTGGCGACAACGATGCTGATTGCGGCTATGGCTGGTGTGAAGGTCTTTGCCACTGGTGGTATCGGCGGCGTTCACAGGGGAGCGGAGACGACTATGGATATTTCCGCGGATCTGGAGGAGCTGGCGATGACGCCGGTTCTGGTCGTCTGCGCAGGTGCCAAGGCGATTCTGGATCTTGGCCTGACGATGGAATATCTGGAGACTAAGGGCGTGCCGGTGATCGGCTACCAGACGGAAGAGCTTCCGGCATTCTATACCAGAAAGAGCGGTTTTTCTGTAGATTACCGTCTCGATACCCCGGCGGAGATTGCGGCCGCGTGGTCTGTGAAGCTTGCCCTGGATATGAAGGGCGGCATGCTGGTGACGAACCCGATCCCGGAGGAATACTCTATGGACTGCAATTATATCAACAAATGCATCGATCAGGCGATTGAGGAGATGAAAGCTCTTGGGATCAAGGGGAAGCAGACGACCCCTTACCTTCTGGCAAAGGTAAAGGAGATCACCGGAGGCGAAAGCCTGGACGCAAATATTCAGCTCGTGTATAACAATGCAAAGCTGGCCTCTGAGATTGCATGTGAAATGTGTAAATAATGCCTGTAAAAAAAGTGAAAAAAACAGTTCAAATTGTCGAAAAATATGTTATACTGGACATATGTACGGAATGGGAGACTAAAAGGGGATAAGAATGATCCAGAGCCTGTGGCTTCAGGATAAAAAATCAAAAAGGAGAAAAAGAACTATGAAGAAAAAATTTCTTGCACTCATGCTCTCTGCTGCTATGGTTGTTTCTTTCAGCGCGGTAACAGTACAGGCAGAGGAGAGTGACGCGGCGGTTTCCGCAGATGATATCGAAGATTCGATGACTTCTGACGACGGTACCTATGAGATCGCGTTTGTCACAGATGTAGGTTCTCTGAAGGACAAGTCTTTCAATGAGGGAACATGGAACGGCGTCAAGGTATACGCTTATGAGAATGACCTTTCTTATAAGTATTATCAGCCGGCAAATGAGGATGAGGCTACAGATGACGACCGCTACGACGCTATGGCTGCCGCATGTGAGGCTGGAGCGAAGGTTGTAGTTTGCGCGGGATATCTTCAGGAGGCTGCTCTGACACAGGCCGCGATTGATTATCCGGATGTTCAGTTTGTATTCATTGACGGCTATACGCTTTCGAATGGCGACGATGTTCTGACAAATGTAGCGGGTATCAATTTCCAGGAAGAGCAGTGCGGTTACTTCGCAGGCTACGCAGTAGTTATGGAAGGCTTTACTGAGCTCGGATTCTCCGGCGGCGGCGGCGGAACAAACCCGGCATGCGGCCGTTATGGCTATGGCTTTGTTCAGGGCGCAAATGATGCGGCGGCAGAGCTTGGCATTACCGTAAATATCAATTATTCCTGGCTGTATGGTTCCAGCTATCAGGCTTCTCCGGAGCTTCAGAGTATGATCAGCGGCTGGTATACCAATGGCACGGAGATCGTGTTTGCGTGCGGCGGTTCCATGTTCCAGTCTATCGCTGCAGCTGCATCCGCAAATGACGGTTGTGTGGTCGGCGTTGACGTAGATCAGTCCAGCGAGTCTGATACAGTAGTTACCTCCGCTATGAAGGGTCTGGCTGAGGCTACCGAGTATGCGATTGGCGTATATTATGACGGCGAGTGGGATACCATCGGCGGAACGACCACGACTCTTGGCGCTGCTGACGGCGCTGTAGGTCTTCCTATGGATACATGGTCGATGGAGAATTTTACTGTTGAGGATTATGAGACAATGCTTGCTTCTGTTGTAGACGGCACTCTTGTTGTAGACAATGACTATGAGAGCAATACTACGCTGGAAGGCTTTGAGAATGCTTCAGTGACGATCATCGAGTAAAAGTAAATGGAATCCAGTGTATGGAGCAGTTACAATGACAACTGAACTTACCTGGCTCTTGAGAGGGGAGGGCGCATCGGCACCCTCCTCTCTCTTTGGAAAAACGATAAAGGCATGGATGTGCGCAACGTACACCTTTGCTTTTACAGGGTGTGGAAGAAACAACATGTACGAAGGGAGGAAAGACACAATGCAGTCAGATAATGTCATTGAGATGCTTCATATTACGAAGAAGTTTCCGGGAATTATTGCCAATGACGATATCACTCTTCAGCTGCGCAGAGGAGAGGTACATGCTTTGCTGGGTGAGAACGGAGCTGGAAAATCCACGCTGATGAGCGTGCTGTTCGGTCTGTACCAGCCGGAAGAGGGAACCATCCGCAAGAATGGGGAGGTCGTCAGGATTCATAATCCCAACGATGCGACAGCTCTTGGAATTGGAATGGTCCATCAGCATTTTAAGCTGATCGAAGTGTTTACGGTGCTCGATAATATTATTCTGGGCGCGGAGACTACGAAGCTTGGTTTTTTACAAAAAAAGGAGGCTCGCGCAAAGGTAGAGGCGCTTTCAGAAAAATACGGCCTGAAGGTAGATCTGGACGCCCGTGTAGAGGATATCACTGTCGGCATGCAGCAGCGCGTCGAGATTTTAAAAATGCTTTACCGGGATAATGAGATACTGATTTTTGACGAACCGACCGCCGTGCTGACTCCGCAGGAGATCGACGATCTGCTCAAAACCATGCGCGCCTTTGCGGAGGAAGGAAAGAGTATTCTGTTTATTTCGCATAAGCTCAACGAGATCATGTCGGTGGCGGACCGCGTCACGGTACTCAGGAAGGGGAAATATGTGGGTACTGTGGATACAAAGGATACGGATAAGCAGAGCCTGTCAAATATGATGGTTGGCCGTCCGGTGCAGCTTGAGGTAGTCAAGAAGGAAGCGAAGCCGGCTGAGCCCGTTCTGCAGGTGCGTCATCTGAGGGTTCCGTCTGCTGTACATAAACGTGATGCGGTGAATGATGTCTCGTTTGATGTTCGAGCCGGAGAAATTGTCTGTATCGCCGGTATAGACGGAAACGGACAGAGTGAACTGGTTTATGGACTTTCCGGTCTTGAAAAGAGCTCCGGAGGCACAGTCACACTTTGCGGAGAGGATATTTCCCATGCTTCCATCCGGGAACGTGGACACAATATGAGCCATATTCCGGAGGATCGCCATAAGCATGGACTGATTCTGGATTTTACTCTGGAACAGAATATGGTGCTTCAGCGTTTTCAGGAGCCCCGGTTCCAGAATCATGGATTTATAGATACGGAAGCGGTACGGAGCTATTCGGATGAACTGATTGAGCAGTATGACGTGCGTTCCGGCCAGGGATCCATTACCGTTGCCAGAAGTATGTCAGGCGGTAATCAGCAAAAGGCAATTATCGCGCGTGAGCTTGACCGCGATAAGCCTCTGATCATGGCTGTTCAGCCGACCCGCGGACTGGATGTAGGTGCGATTGAATATATTCACAGCCAGCTGATCGCGGAGCGGGATAAAGGACATGCGATACTTCTCGTGTCTCTGGAGCTGGATGAGGTGATGAGCCTGAGCGACCGGATACTTGTGTTGTATGAGGGCGAGATCGTGGGCGAGCTGGATCCTGAGAAAACGGATATTCAGGAGCTTGGACTTTATATGGCTGGCGCGAAGCGGCAGAACACAAAGGAGGCGAGTGGAGAATGAAAGAGAAACTGGCCCGTTTTTATAAAAAGGATGGCACAAAAACCGTACTTTCCTCTATTATTTCAATTATCATCGGTATGATCGTGGGCAGTATTATCATACTGATCGTAGGAGCTACCAACAAATCCCTGGGGCTGAACAGTGTCGGGGAAGGCATCCGGCTGGTATTTGGCGGCCTTTTCAGCACCGGGCGCAACGCGGCAGGCTCCCTGACCTTCGGATTTAATTCTACGAATTTCGGCAATATGCTTTTTCGGGCTACACCGCTGATCCTGACCGGGCTTTCTGTAGCGGTTGCCTATAAGACCGGCCTTTTCAATATCGGCGCTCCCGGACAGTACCTGATGGGAACGGCTGCGACTCTTTTTGTGGCGCTTAAAATACCGACCGGCTCCTCCACGCTGTACGAGAATGGCTTTTGTCCGGCGTGCCTTGTCTGGCTCCTGGCGTTCCTTGCGGGGATGCTTGCGGGCGCGCTCTGGGGCGCGATTCCTGGTCTGGTAAAAGCGTATCTGAACATCAATGAGGTGCTGGCCTGCATCATGTGCAACTGGATTGCGGCGAATCTGGTCACATGGATGTTTGAGAGCAGCAGTCTGCGCAATATGGCGGAGTCTGGTAAGACCGGCTATATTTACAAGACCAGCTACAACGGTGTGGCGACCTCCAAGCTTGGGCTGGATAAGCTGTTTTCCGGTTCGCAGGTCAATGGGGGCATCCTTGTCGCGATCATTCTCGCCATAGTCGTATATATCCTGATGGATAAGACTACTATGGGCTATCAGCTGAAAGCCTGCGGCAGCAATCGACATTCCGCGCGTTACGCCGGTATTCCGGATAAAAGAAATATTGTCCTGTCCATGGCGATCGCCGGAGCACTGGCGGGAGCTGGCGCTTCCCTGTACTATCTGGCGGGCAATACCGAATTCTTCTGGTCCACGTATCAGTCGCTTCCGGATGCCGGATTTAACGGTATTCCGGTGGCTCTGCTGGCATCCTGCAATCCGATTGGAGTCATTTTTACCGGCTGCTTTATGTCGATGCTCGATATCTGCGGTCTGCAGCTGACAAACCTGACCGCATACAATGAGTATATTACTGATGTCATCATCGCGGTAATCGTATATCTGAGTGCGTTCTCATTGCTGATTCGAAC
>JAJQIE010000110.1:0-4114 GCA_021199395.1 Lachnospiraceae bacterium
CGGTTCGTCCGTGGAAATTCGCTGCGCGAAGGACGAACCTGTGGAAGCGCCCCCTCGCATTGCTCGGCGGCAGGACGGTTAGTCCATTGCAGTTCGCTGCGCGAAGGACGAACCTGAATCAGCGGTTCTGGAGGAGCTTGAGGCGCTGGAGGACTTTGGCGCTGACGATCTGCAGGCGGACGATTTTTCCTGGGAAGAGCTTGATATAGAGGAGCTTCCTCATTATGCACGTCGGCAGGACGGTTCATCCATGGAAATTCGCTGCGTAAAGGACGAATCTGTAGACAGAAGCCTGGATGGGGTTTCGCTGGATGACCCGGTTCGTATGTATTTAAAAGAAATTGGCCGGATCGACCTTCTAAATGCGGAGGACGAGCTCCTGCTTGCAAAGCGGATGAGCGAGGGCGATGAGACTGCCAAGGCGAAACTGGCGGAGGCAAATTTGAGGCTGGTGGTCAGTATCGCGAAGCGTTACAGCGGACGCGGGATGCAGCTTCTGGATCTGGTTCAGGAGGGAAATCTTGGCCTGATGAAAGCTGTAGATAAGTTTGATTATCGTAAGGGATATAAGTTCAGCACCTATGCTACCTGGTGGATCCGGCAGGCTATTACGCGGGCAATTGCGGATCAGGCAAGGACCATTCGCATTCCGGTGCATATGGTAGAAACGATGAACCGCGTGATACGGACATCCAGACAACTGACGCAGGAGCTTGGGCGGGAGCCGTCTGCGGAGGAGATTGCCGCGGAGCTCCAAATGGATTCGGAACGGGTATCCGAAATTTTGAAAATCTCACAGGAGCCGGTATCTCTTGAAACACCGGTAGGGGAAGAAGAGGATACGCATCTGGGAGATTTTATCAGCGACGACCGTGCACTGGTACCGGCGGAGGCTGCGACCTTTACCGTATTACAGGAACAGCTGGTAGAGGTATTGTCTACCCTGACTGAACGGGAGCAGAGAGTGCTGCGCCTGCGTTTCGGACTGGATGACGGCAGGGCAAGGACTCTGGAGGAGGTAGGCAGGGAGTTTTGCGTAACACGGGAACGTATCCGGCAGATTGAGGCAAAGGCTTTGCGCAAGCTGCGCCATCCGAGCCGCAGCCGGAAGCTGAAGGATTATCTGGATTAGCAGAGTTCTATTAGTCAGGAGAACCTACATGCAGCTGTCAAGACGACTTTTAGCGGTTGCAGGCATGGTGACGCCCGGATATGTCCTTGCGGACATCGGGACGGATCATGCGTACATACCGATTTATCTTATAGAAAACAAAAGAATTTCACACGCGATTGCCGCGGATATCAATGAGGGGCCGCTTGCACGGGCAAAAGCGCATATTCAGGAGCATGGGCTTGAATACCGGATTGAGACCAGGCTTTCAGATGGACTTTCCGCATTCTTGCCGGGGGAGGCACAGAGCATCGTGCTTGCCGGAATGGGCGGAGCGCTGACAATCCGGATTCTGCAGGATGGCATGGAACGACTGGAATCAGCCGAACTGCCGGAATTGATTCTTCAGCCGCAGTCGGAAATTTCACAGGTACGCGCGTATCTTCAGGACAGTGGGTGGAGCATTGTACAGGAGGATATGGTGTTCGAGGACGGGAAGTATTATCCGATGATGAAGGTAAAAAGGTGTGAGGATATGGAAACGCCCCCTCGCATTGCTCGGCGGCAGGGCGGTTCGTCCATGGAAGTTCGCATTGCGAAGGACGAACCTATGGAAACGCCCCCTCGCATTGCTCGGCGGCAGGACGGTAGCATATCCTCCATGAGTGATCTGCAGCTTGCCTTTGGACCGGAGCTTCTTAAAATGCGACATCCTGTATTGCATCAGTTTCTTTTGCATGATCGCAGGACGCAGGAGCGTATTCTGGAATCACTGGGACTGAGTCAAAAAGAATCGGCTGCTGTGAGGGCAGAGGAGATTCGTGACAGGATTCGTTTAATTGATCAGGCACTTTCAATTTATTCTGGCGAGGCAGCGAATCAGAGAAACGTGCTTGCGCAGATATCTGACTGAACACTGCGCGAAAAGCTAACCTGTGGAGACGGCCCCCTCGCCGCGCTTAGCGGCAGGATGGTTCGTCCATGGAAATTCGCTGCGCGAAAGGCGAACCTGTGGAGACAGGTGTATATGGAGGTGGAATTTATGAGGGAACGGAATCTGACCGTTTACATAGAAGGAAAACCGGAGAGATATCCGGAGGGAACTCTTTTTCAGGAAATTGCGGCGAGACATCAGAAGGATTATTCATGGCCGATTGTTTTGGTGAGTGTGGAGATGCCCCCTCGCATTGCTCGGCGGCAGGACGGTTCGTCCATGGAAATTCGCATTGCGAAGGACGAACCTGTGGAGACGCCCCCTCGCTGCGCGGAAAGCGAACCTGTGTATATCAGGCTTCGTGAATTGTCGAAGTGCGCTGAAAATGGAGAACGGATTCGTTTTCTGACTGTACGGGATAAGGCAGGGCGTGATACCTATCGCCGCTCACTGGTGCTTCTGATGCTGAAAAGCATTTATCATACTGTCGGAGACAACAGGAGAATTGACCGTGTCAGCGTTCATTTTTCTGTCGGGGACAGCTACTACTGTACCATGCAGGGGCGCGTTCCGCTGACAGAGGATTTTCTGGAGCGGGTGAAGGACTATATGTGGGAGCTTGTCCGCGCGGCGGCTCCGATCCATAAGTCAACGATTTCGACATGGGAGGCCTGCAGAAGATTCCATGAGTACCGGATGTACGACAAGGAGGAACTGTTTCGATATCGACGTTCTTCGAAGGTAAATATTTATAATATCGAAGGCTTTGAGGATTATTATTACGGTTATATGGTACCGGATGCTTCGTATCTGACCTGCTTTGACCTGCGGCTGTTTGAGGATGGGTTTGTCCTGTGCTTTCCGTCGCAGATGGAAACGCTCCCTCGCCGCGCTCGGCGGCAGGACGGTTCGCCCATGAAAATTCGCTGCGCGAAGGGCGAACCTATGGAAACGCTCCCACGCTGCGCGAAAGACGAGCCGGTTGATACGGGGGAGCTTTTTGAAATAAAACCCCAGTTCAAAATATGGCGGGAGCAGAGGGAGGCGCTCAGGTGGAGCGGAAGCCTTGGTATTCCGACGGTAGGCGCGCTGAATACCTACATTGTGAATCATCGTGCGAAGGATCTGATTATGATTCAGGAGGCGTACCATGAGAAAAAAATCGCGGAAATGGCTGCGAAGATTGCCGCATCCGGCAAAAAGCGGGTCGTTCTGATCGCCGGACCTTCCTCCTCAGGGAAGACCACATTTTCACATCGCCTTTCCACACAGCTTTCCGTTCTTGGCCTGAAGCCTCATCCGATCGAGGCGGACAATTACTTTGTAGAGCGTGAACGCACCCCGGTGGATGAGGATGGAAAGCCCAATTTTGAGTGCCTGGAGGCGATTGATGTAGAAAAGCTGAACGAAGACATGCTGGCTCTCCTTCGAGGAGAAACAGTGGAGCTTCCGACTTTTAATTTCAAGACCGGAAAACGGGAATATAAGGGTAATTATAAGACACTTGGCGCACAGGATATTCTGATCATCGAGGGAATCCACTGCCTGAATGATAAACTGACGTACCGCCTGAGCGCGGATGAAAAGGTCAAAATTTATATCAGTGCGCTCACACAGCTGAATATAGATGAGCATAACCGGATACCGACGACAGACGGGCGGCTTCTGCGCCGCATGGTGCGCGACGCTCGTGTGCGTGGTACAGACGCGCGCGGCACCATTGGCATGTGGCCGTCTGTGCGCCGCGGCGAGGAGTCCTATATTTTTCCTTTCCAGGAGTCCGCGGATTACATTTTTAATTCTACCCTGATTTATGAGCTTGCTGTGCTCAAGCAATATGCCGAACCCCTGCTTTTTTCCATCCACCCGGAGGAGCCGGAATACGAAGAGGCCAAACGCCTGCTGAAATTCCTGGATTACTTTTTGCCTGTTCCGGGAGACGATATTCCGAACAACTCTCTGATTCGCGAGTTTATCGGGGGAAGCTGTTTCGAAAAATAGGAAATAGAAGGGATGGGGAAAAGGTGAGAGAGGACAGAAAAGCTACAATTAAGGATATAGCAAAGGAG
>JAJQIE010000110.1:4124-4491 GCA_021199395.1 Lachnospiraceae bacterium
CTTTCAAGTCGCCCGTCCCGAATATCAGCGAAAACGAA
This sequence comes from Lachnospiraceae bacterium, assembly GCA_021199395.1. Taxonomy (GTDB): domain Bacteria; phylum Bacillota; class Clostridia; order Lachnospirales; family Lachnospiraceae; genus Choladousia. Next base: position 4,163 of record JAJQIE010000110.1, read on the forward strand.
GGCTCTGGTCAGGGAGACGGCGAAGCGAATGAATTATGAGCCGAATCAGGCAGCGGTAAGTCTGGCGACAAGAAGGAGCCGCAAGATTGGAATTATCATAAGCGACCTGACAAATCCCCATATATCTTCGCTGTTTATGGCGATAGAAAGAGAAATCCAAAAAAATGGATATATGCTTCTCTGCCATGTGCTGGAAAATGAACCGGCGGAAAATACGATCAGTTATCTGCAAAGGATGCTTTCAAATGATATCGCAGGATTGATCTGGTGTAAACCGATTGTGGAAACGCCCCCTCGCAGCGCTCGTCGGCAGGACGGTTCGTCCATGG
>JAJQIE010000150.1:0-3494 GCA_021199395.1 Lachnospiraceae bacterium
CTACCAGTGTGACAGACTCCGTAAATTCCGTCGTACTCACTACTTCCGCGCCATACTCCTCCGCCATCGTAGCCCAGTCTGACGTAAGAGACGCGGCCACAGAATAATCCGCCAGATCCTCAAAGGTCTGAATTTCATCATTGTCAGCAGCGACAATCAGCGCGCCATGCGCATAAGTGTAGGGAATCGAAAAATTGTACTTTTCTTCTCTCTCATCCGTGATCGTCACCTGATTGAATACCACGTCAAAGCGCTCCGCATCGAGTCCGGCTATGATGCCATCCCAGCTCGTCTCTACGAATTCCGCCTCTACTCCCAGCTTTTCGGCAACCGCCTGGGCGATCTCCACATCATATCCCACCAGGACGTCGTTATCATCATAATACGTAAACGGCGCGTAAGTACCCTCCGTACCTACCGTCATAACCCCTTCCTCCTGAATCTGCGCAAGCAGATCGTCCTCAGCCAGAGCCGTCGTGGCTGTCGCCATACCAAGCGCCGCAATTGCCGTCAGCGTCATTGCCAGTCCTTTTTTCATAATCGTTCTCCTTTCTCATTCCTGTGCTTTAAAATATGATTTAATATATATGCAGCAAACGACATACATCGTTGTACTTTCCTTTTTATACTATTCTGAAACTATTCTGAACTGGTATCCTCATTTCATAAACCGGGCCAGGAACTGCCTGGTGCGCTCATTTTTCGGCATCCTGAAAAATGCCTCCGGCGTATTCTCCTCTGTCACAAGTCCCTGATCCATAAACAGAATCCTCGTCCCCACCTCTCTGGCAAATTCCATCTCGTGCGTGACGACTACCATCGTGATCCCATCCCCTGCCAGATCCTTTATGACATTCAGCACCTCACCGATCAGCTCCGGGTCAAGCGCAGACGTCGGTTCATCAAAAAAAATCACCTCCGGGTTCGGCGCAATCGCCCTGGCTATCCCGACCCGCTGCTGCTGCCCGCCGGAAAGCTGGTGCGGATAAAAATCATACCGATCCGAAAGGCCCACTCGATCCAGCGCCTTTTTCCCAATGGCAACCGCAGCTTCCTTTTTCATCCCACGCCCGACAATAAGGCCTTCTGTCACATTCTGCAGCGCGGTCTTATTATTAAACAGACAGTAGTTCTGAAAAACGAAGCCTGTCTTTTTTCGAATCTGATAAATCTGCTTTGAAGTCACTTTCGCCAGATCCAGCGTCTCGCCGCCGAATTCCATCGTGCCGGAATCCGCGCGTTCCAGAAAATTCATACATCGCAGAAAGGTCGTCTTTCCGGAACCGCTCGGCCCAAGTATTACAATTACATCTCCCTTTTCCACCGTGAGACTTACACCTTTGAGAACCTCGCTGCCCTGAAAGTTCTTCCTTACATCTGATACCCGCAATCCGCATGCCTCCTGTTATGTACCGGCTGTTTCCCTGCCAGCCGCTGGTAGCCCGACTCTTTAACCTTATTTTGATGCTTTGCCCGATACGGGCTTCTGTGCTTTAGCCTGATACTATGCCAAAGTAAAAAAGCCCGCTTCTTCAATATACATGAATCTTCATATCCAGTCAAGTCAAAAACATCGTTATCAGAATGTATTCAGCAGCAAAAAAGTGCGCTGCTAAGGATTTCCTACTCCGCGAACAGCGGCGTCGATAAATAGCGGTCGCCGGAATCCGGCAAAAGGACTACAATCGTCTTACCTGCATTTTCTGCTCTCGCCGCAAGCTCTGCTGCCGCTTTGAGCGCCGCGCCGGAGGAAATACCGACGAGGATTCCCTCGGAGAGAGCGAATGCCCTGCCCTGCGCAAACGCATCCTCATTTTCCACTGTAATAACCTCATCGTAAATCTTCGTATTGAGGACATCCGGCACGAATCCGGCTCCGATACCCTGTATCTTGTGAGCCCTCGGCGTGCCGGCTGAGAGCCCGCCTGCGCGACTCTGCGCACCCAAAGGAACCCTATACTGTATGTTTGCCTTGTAGTCATGGGCAAAACGCCCAAGCTCTTTTCCAGTTCCTTTGCTTTTATTATTTCCCTGCCATATATTTTCTTTCTGATTTTATCATTTTCTGTGAAGATAGAAAACCCATAAGTTTATTTTTGTTGCTAAACGGAAAAGAGCATATAAATTGCAATTGTGATTTTCAAAGCCCCGTATTATAATGAGGCAGAGTAATGTTTAATGTTTTGATGTTTTGATGTTTTGATGTGTCGATGTGTCGATGTGTCGATGCTTTAATGTTTCGATATCTCGATGTTTTGATATGTCAATATTCTGATCTTTTAACAGGCAGAAAGCGGGGAATTTTATGACACTTCAGCAGCTTCTTTACGCGGTCACGATCGCGGATATGAAATCCATGAACAGGGCAGCGACTGCTCTCTACGTCTCGCAGCCGGCACTTTCCGCCGCAATACGGGATCTGGAGGAGGAACTGCATACGGAGCTTTTCATACGCACGAACCGTGGAATTGTCCTCACGACAGAGGGAGAGGAATTTCTCCGCTATGCACGGCAGATGGTCGAGCTGCAGGGAATGCTTGAGGAACGCTACACCGACAGGGCGGTAAAGAAAAAGTTCAGCGTCTCCATGCAGCACTATTCTTTTGCCGTGGAAGCTTTCATTAAGCTGGCCAGAAAATTCGGCATGGATGAGTATGAATTCGCAGTGCACGAGACAAAAACCAGCGAGGTGATCGAGAATGTGCGAAACCACCGCAGCGAAATTGGCGTTCTGTACCTGAACGACTTTAATGAAAAAGCAATGCGGAAGATTTTTCAGGAAAATGAGGTAGAATATGCTCCCCTGTTTCAGTGCGGCATTTCCGTTTATTTAAGCAAGGCTCATCCTCTGGCGGAAAAAGCACGCATTGCTTTTGATGAATTGAAGCCCTATCCCTGCCTGTCCTTTGAACAGGGCGACAAAAATTCCTTTTATTTTGCTGAAGAGGTGCTGAGCACCTGTGAGTACAGTCAGATTATCAAGGCGGACGACCGGGCCACCATGCTGAACCTGATGGTCGGCCTGAACGGCTATACCCTCTGCTCCGGCATCATCTGTGAAATGCTGAACGGCGACCAGTACACCTCTGTTCCGCTGGATACAGACGACCATATGGAGATCGGCTACATCAGGCGGAAAAGTATGCCGCTCAGCCTGCTTGGGCAGCAGTATCTGGATCTGCTGCGGGAGTACCGTCCCTAGTACATCGAATATTAAGTAATTAGCCATATTGTTTGCCTGATTTTGTTGCCATATCCAATGCTTTTGTTAACATTTCTTTTTGTAGTGAACCGCACACGTAGCTAAAGTTTCGGTGCCTCTTGCTTAAAATTTGCAGTTCATTATCATGACTGCCTGAGAAATGATCAAATGATTCGATTGAGATTGTTGCACATGGAGCTTTTCATACGCACGAACCGGAGAATTATCCTCACGACAAAGGGGAGGATTTCCCCAGTACGCGCGTCAGATGATCGGCCTGAACGACCATACC
>JAJQIE010000150.1:3504-4483 GCA_021199395.1 Lachnospiraceae bacterium
CTCAACGCGGTCGACAGGGCCACCATGCGGAACCTGATGAGCGGCCTGAACGACCATACCCTCTGCTCTGACATCATTTGTAAAATGCTGAATGGCCTGTTTTTAAACGCCTACTCATAATCCGCCGCCTCGGTGCGCAGGCGTATCATACCGCGCCTGCGCTCTACGAGATCTTCCAGCCCCGCATTTTTCAGGTCTGCTATCAGGTCTGTTATTAATGTAGTGACATATTTGGAGCAGGCTGTTCCGGTCCGATAGTTCTTCCACAGCAGCTCCGAGATCTCACGATTTGTCACCCACGCGCCCTGCCGCCTGATCAGAGTCGCGAGGATGATCTTTGATTTGGTGCGCCGGATGATGATCGGTTTTCCATCGATAAACACGTCGTATTCTCCATGTGTGCGCAGATATGGCTTTCTCTGCCCCTCACTTTTCTGTGGCTCCACGCTTCTCCATGCTTTCAGGTCTTCCCATGGCTCCGGGCTGTCCCATGCTTTCAGCTCTTCCGATTCTCTCAGTTCTTTCAGCTCTTCCGGTTCTTCCAGCTCTTTCAGCTCATTCAGTTCTTCTATTACCTGCACCGGCGCTTCAAATGTCCTCACCTTCGCATACGGAAAAGCTTCCTTTAGCTGTCCTACAACGGCGTCTATCTGGTAATCCATATCGTCCACTGTAATAATTCTCATCCTGTCCGTACCTCCATTCAAAAGCTTTTCTCGCATTTCCTGCTTACTATGGCTGCCAGTCCGTTGTCGATCTGCTGACTGTCTATTGTCTGTTGACTGCCTGCTGGCTGTCAGCCCTTTTGCCCTGCCGCGCTACGCCTGCGCTCGTACAGCCAGCACGCTGCCAGCATCAGCGCGATCCCGGCCAGGGAACTCCACGCGATCCCGCAGGAGCCGGTCTGCGGCAGGGAGTATACGCAGGTGTTGGATACGGAAAGCTCGATCGTATAGTCTGTAGCCGTTCCATCATACTC
>JAJQIE010000160.1 GCA_021199395.1 Lachnospiraceae bacterium
GAGTGAGGACAGCATCTGAAGCTTCGCGGGGGCAATGCTTCCAAGCGCCGGGTTGTTCATCCAGTTCGAATTGTCCATATCAGTTTTCGCCTCCTTCCTGTAAAATAGAATACAATTCCATCATGCTTACAGCCTGCAGTATCTGGTCGATCAGTTCCCTTTCATTTTCTTCACAATAGTTGCGGATGTCGGCGAGAATGTCGAGCGGATCCTGCGCTTCCTGCTCCGGGGTTCCACAGGCGTGGAGGTTTCGCGAATCCGGACGATAGAAATTCTGTACATTCTGTAGCTCGATTATTTTAACCAGCATGGAAATCGTCTTTTGCCTGCCTGCGGGGAGATGAGGAATCATGGCCTTGATGAGCTGCAGATGGTTTTGGTTGGAAATCTGATCCAGTTCAGTCATCATAGGGATTCCTCCATTCCTGACCTTTTGTCCCTGGTAGACCGTATCGTAAGAGCTTGTGCAGAATGCACATGAAATTACGATACGGTCTACTAGTATCATCATATGAACAGGGGGAACGATTCAGAACAGTTGTGAATACGGATAATAAAAAAGGAGCAATGAAATATGTCAACCCATATTGTGAGGGATGGAAATGCTTTTTATGAAATAGACGACGACTGTATGGAGAGAAAAATGGAGGAGCTGCTTCGAGAACACACGATAGAAAAAGAGCCGGATGAGCCTGTGCGGAAGGACGGTGAACAGATACCATAAACAGGATACAGCCTGCATGAAACCGCAGCGCTTTTGCTCCGCACCACGCAGTGAGTGCGTGGTGCGGGTATGAGATATAACGTCCGCTTTGCTATAGCTGCCGTATGCCGGAGATATCGCAGTCGATCATCATGGAATAATTTGTATAATATACGACAAACCCCGGTTTTGCGCCATTGGGTTTTTTCACATGCTTTTTTTCTACATAGTCGATTTCGACCTTTCCCGCGCCCCGGCTCTGCGAATACCAGGCCGCGAGGCGGGCGGCGTCCTCAAAAGTGGAATCCGGAGGCAGCTCGCCGTTTGCCTTTACGATGACATGGGAGCCGGGTACGCCCTTTGCGTGGAACCACCAGTCGCCGCCGGAGGCGAAGTGGAAGGTCAGTTCATCGTTCTGGTAATTGTTTTTACCGACATACATATCATAACCGTCCGCGGACAGATAATGGAAGGGGCGTGAAGTGATTTTTACCTTTTTTCCGGTATAGCGTCGGCGAATGTAGCCTGCGTCTGTCAGCTCTTCCTTTACCTGCACCAGATCCTCTTCCGAAAGCGCCATATCCATAAAGGTACAGATGGATTCCAGGTGCTCGATTTCCGCCTTTGTCTCCTTTATCAGCTCGCTGAGCGCCTCATAGGTGCGCTTGAGCTTATTGTATTTGTCAAAGTATTTCTGCGCATTTTCCTGCGCGGTCAGAGTGGAATCGAGGGGGATGGTCAGCATTTCGTCCGTATAGTAATTCAGCGCGTCAAAGCTTTTGGCACCCGGTTCTATTCCGTAGCCATAGGTGTGGAGCAGCTCCCCGTATATCCGATATTTGTCGCGCTTTTCGGTATCCTTTAGCTGCCGGCTCTGAAGCTCGTATTTTTTGCGGCAACGGTCGAGCGCAGTTGTGGCGATCCGGCGCAGATCGGAGGATTTCTGGCGGATACGGGTCACGGTGTTTTTCATCGCATAATATTGCTCCAGCATTTCCGAGGGCGAATCAAAGGAGCGGGTCTGCAGATCCTGGTACATCAAAAGCGGCACGGAGGAAAAGTCCACGGGCGTTCTGCCCTCGGAATCCTCATAAATGATGCCGGGAGCGTAGCGCTTTTCCTTTACATCCTCCATCAGAAGCTCAAAGGTGCGGTAAAGGTGAATCCGGGTAAGAGGGTCGATCGAATTGGCGCTCTGTGAGGATTCCGCACCGGCGCGAAAGCAAAGCTCCTCAGCGATTACCGGACTGATACCGGTGTAGGAGGAGTAGATTGCTTTTGCGAGCTGCATTGGTCTGGTAAAGACGACGGAGCAGAATTCCTCCTGCGAGGTTGAGAGCGGATTGCATTTTTTCTGCGTCTGGGCGATAAAATAGGGCCGTCCGGGCAGAACCTCGCGGACGGAGCTGGTCTGCGCGGACACATGCTTGATGCTGTCAATGATCATGCCTTTGTCATCGCAGAAAATCAGATTACTGTGCTTTCCCATCAGCTCCAGGATCAGCTCCTTGCGGCAGAGGTCGCCCATCTCATTATAATGCTCAATCTCAAAATGGATAATGCGCTCCAGCCCCGGCTGCCAGACGCGCAGGATCTTTCCGTTCGCGATATGCTTGCGCAGCAGCATACAGAAGTTTGGCGCTGTCATAGGCGAAGGCTTATTCGCTTTCGTCAGATAAATCAGCGGAAGGCTTGCTCCCGCGGAGAGCAGAAGCCGGTACTGTGCGGAAGCGCCCGCCTGCGGTATCCCAGGGACAGGCTCTGATTCTGAAGAGCACGCTTCGCGCCCCTGCGATGCCCGGCCGGGAGCCTTCAGGGTGAGCAGAAGCTCGTCCGCCTCCGGCTGCGCGATTTTGCTGATGCGCGCACCGGTCAGCTTCCCGGAAAGCTCCGCGGTAATATTTGATATGACAATGCCGTCAAGGGCCATGTGTGTTACCTCCTGTGTACCATATATATATATATTTGTTTTCAGAATCCTGCAAGCATCATACCAGATTCACTTAAAAAAAACAATAGTGTTGAGTTTTACGGCGAAAGCGGTTATACTTATACGCGAGCAAAATTCGCGAATGGAATGTGAGATTGATAAAGAGGAATTACAGAAGTGGAGCGTTTACAGAAGAACTGGAAAGAGAAGTTTAACCCTTCTGTTCTGGAGCGGGAAAAGCGGCAGCGGAAGCGGAACGGCTGCGCCTGGAGGAGAAAGCCCGTGAAGCCGCATGGCTGGAAAGGAAAGAGCGCATGGAAAAAGAATACACGCTTCTGGGTGAGGCATGGCAGGAGAATGCAGAGCCTGCATCCGGGAATGGAACGATTGCGAAGCTGGAACGGTACTGTTATTTTGACGGTGAGAAAATTCTGAGCTCTCTAAAGCTGCCGGAGGATTCGCGTCGGCTGGGAGAGAAGCTGTATCGCCAGGGGATGATTCAGGATGTAGACATGAGTACAGGCTATGAACCGTACCGGAGAAACAGCGAGATGCTCGGCCATGTGCGATGGAAGGTTGATACCGGCCGGACACAGTTTGAGACATCTGTTTCTTTTTCAAGAAGCTCTGTAGAGAGCGCGGAGTGCGGATGTAAAAAATGTCTGAAAAAGAGAGGACGGTACGGATGGTATTATACGGAGAATTCAGACTGTGAATATGTAGCGGCGCTTCTTTTGGCTCTGCGGGATTTTCTGAAAACTCATAATGTCGGAGACGCTACGGATCGGAACGCCAGCTTTCTGATGGCCTCGAACCGCCAGAAAAGAGCAAATCTCCTCGTCGCGGATAAAACGGCACGAGAAGAAAGTATTACTTTGAAGCCGCGTCTGGTGAAAAAGGACGCGAAGCTGACGATCTCCTTTAAAATTGGGACAGGCAGGCTGTTTGTCATAAAGCAGCTGGATGAATTTTGTACAAATGTCCACAAAGCCGCTACGGCTACCTACGGCTCAGGCACAGAGATCAACCATCGCCGGAGCAATTTTACGGATGAAAGCCAGAAGTGGCTGCGCTTTATTGAGCGAATCGTGCAGGAGGAGTCGGAATTCGGACAGAGGCTGGAGGATGCGACCCGCAGTCGTTACTATTATACAAAGTCTGCGAGTGTGGGCAGTACGCTGAACCTGTTTGGCTGGCGACTGGATGAGTTTTATAATGAGGTGGGTGACGGTACGGTCGAATATGAAGACCGGGATGCCGAAAAGACCAAAAAAATGCAGTTGCATTGCGGAGAGGGGAATCCCCGTATTACAATGCAGATATCTGAGGCGGAGATAGAGGCAGTGCCGATTCAGCCTGAGGCAAAGGCGCAAAGAGGTAAAAAATCTCAGAAAAAAGAGGCTTCCTTGCCGGATGAGAGCGCGGCGGAGGAGTTTCACGGCATTCAGGTAGACGGCAGATTGCCGGAGCTGTATCTGGGAATGAACTGTGCTTATTATGTCAATGGGGATGTTCTCTGCCGATCGGAACCGGGATTCCAGGAGAAAATCGAGGATCTGACCGCGCTGACGGATGAAAATGAAGAGTTTTCCTTCCGGGTGGGACGAAATAATCTGTCTGAATTTTATTATCAGGTATTGCCGGCTCTGCAGGATGTCGTAGAGGTCGTGGAGACAGATCCGGAGCGGATACATTCTTATCTGCCGTCACAGGTGACTCTTGTATTTTATCTGGATGCGCGGGAGAATGACGTGATCTGCAGTCCGTTCGCGCGCTATGAGGAAACGGAGCTGTCCCTTCTGGATTCTCTGGATGAGGAGAGAGAAGCGGACATGGAG
>JAJQIE010000164.1 GCA_021199395.1 Lachnospiraceae bacterium
CTCTCCGGTCAGGATCTGGAAAAAGGTGGTTTTGGCGAGCTCGTTGCTGCCGACAAAAGCTACCTTATCATCGTGTCCGAGCGTAAAGGTCAGGCCGTCCAGTACCTTTACGCCGTCGATGGTTTTGGAAAGGTTTTCTACCATAAGGACTTCATTGCCAATCTCACGGTTCGGGCGGAAGTCGATGTAGGGATATTTGCGGCTTGAAGGCTTGATCTCATCAAGCTGGATTTTTTCAAGCGCGCGTTTCCTGGAGGTTGCCTGCTTGGATTTGGAAGCATTTGCGGAGAAGCGGGAAATAAATTCCTGCAGCTCTTTGATTTTTTCTTCTTTCTTACGGTTTGCCTCCTTCATCTGGCGAATCAGCAGCTGGCTGGATTCGTACCAGAAATCATAGTTTCCGGCATACAGCTGAATCTTGCCATAGTCTATGTCCGCGATATGTGTGCAGACCTTGTTTAAAAAATACCGGTCATGGGAAACTACGACCACGGTGTTGTCAAAGTTGATCAGAAATTCTTCAAGCCAGCTGATGGCGTCGAGATCCAGATGGTTGGTCGGCTCATCGAGCAGAAGTATGTCAGGGTTGCCAAACAGGGCGCGGGCGAGCAGCACTTTGACCTTTTCATTTCCGTTCAGATCCTTCATGAGATTATAATGGAGAGAGGTATCAATTCCCAATCCGTTTAAAAGCGTGGCCGCGTCCGATTCCGCCTCCCAGCCGTTCATCTCGGCAAATTCTCCCTCCAGCTCGCTGGCACGTATGCCATCCTCATCGGAAAAATCCTCTTTTGCGTAGATTGCTTCCTTTTCTTTCATGATGTCATACAGACGCTGATTTCCCATGATAACAGTATCCAGTACGGAAAAGCTGTCATATTTGAAATGATCCTGCTCCAGCACAGACAGCCGCTGGCCGGGAGTCATAGAAATGTCTCCTTTTGTAGTTTCGAGCTTGCCGGAAAGGATTTTCAGGAACGTCGATTTACCTGCTCCGTTCGCGCCAATCAGGCCGTAGCAGTTGCCCTCGGTAAATTTGATGTTGACGTCCTCAAACAGAGCCTTTTTTCCTATTCTGAGTGTTACATTATTTGCACTGATCATATTAAAATCCTCGTTTAACAATGTGTGTTCTATACTGTGATTCTTTTCTGGTTGACCGTCACGTATCTGATTATACACAAACGCGTCCTTTTTTCAAGGGAAAAATCCGAAAGGGCTTTTCAAACAGGGATTTTACGGATGTATCAGGAAAAATACAAAAAAATGCTGAAAAATTGCGGGCATAGAAATGGACAAAGTTATTCAGATATGTTAAAATTTACAGGTATGTGAAGCGCTTATAAATGAAGTACATATTCACAAAATATAAGGAGGTATTTTTCCAATGGCAAGAAAAATGAAGACCATGGATGGTAATCACGCTGCGGCTCATGCATCATATGCATTTACAGATGTCGCTGCGATTTATCCGATTACCCCATCCTCTGTCATGGCAGAGGCAACAGATGAGTGGGCGACGCAGGGACGCAAGAACATCTTCGGACAGACAGTGCAGGTGACCGAGATGCAGTCCGAGGCCGGTGCGGCCGGTACGGTACACGGCGCCCTGGCGGCAGGCGCTCTGACCACTACATATACGGCGTCTCAGGGTCTGCTGCTGATGATTCCGAATCTTTACAAGGTAGCCGGTGAGAGGCTTCCGGGCGTATTTAATGTATCCGCCCGCGCGCTTGCGAGCCACGCACTGTCGATCTTTGGCGATCATTCGGATATCTATGCCTGTCGGCAGACTGGCTGCGCAATGCTCTGCGAGTCCAGTGTGCAGGAGGTTATGGATCTGACTCCGGTAGCGCATCTTTCCGCTATCAAGGGACGTCTTCCGTTTATCAATTTCTTCGATGGGTTCCGCACCTCCCATGAGATCCAGAAGATCGAGACCTGGGATTACGAGGATCTGGCAGAGATGACGGATTTTGACGCGATCCAGGCGTGGAGAGACCAGTGCCTGAATCCGAACCATCCGTGCCAGAGAGGCTCCGCGCAGAACCCGGATATCTTCTTCCAGGCGCGCGAGGCATGCAATCCGTACTATGACGCGATGCCGGCGATCGTTCAGGAATACATGGACAAGGTAAACGCAAAGCTTGGCACGGATTACAAGCTGTTCAACTATTATGGCGCTCCGGATGCGGAGAAGGTCATTGTCGCTATGGGTTCCGTATGCGATACGATTGAGGAGACCATCGATTACCTGATGGCTGCTGGCGAGAAGGTCGGCGTTGTAAAGGTTCGCCTGTACCGTCCGTTCTGTGCAGAGGCTCTGATCGCGGCGATTCCGGAGACAGTAAAGCAGATCTCCGTCCTTGACCGTACAAAAGAGCCGGGTTCCCTTGGCGAGCCGCTTTATCTGGATGTGGTGGCAGCGCTGAAGGGCAGCAGGTTCAATGATACGCCGATCTATACGGGACGTTACGGCCTTGGTTCCAAGGATACGACTCCGGCACAGATCGTTGCGGTATACAATAATACAGAGAAGCCGAGATTCACCATCGGCATCACAGACGACGTGACAAACCTTTCCCTGCCGCTCGGCGAGCCGCTTGTGACGACTCCGGAAGGCACGATCAACTGCAAGTTCTGGGGCCTTGGCGCGGACGGTACCGTCGGTGCGAACAAGAACTCCATCAAGATCATCGGTGACAATACCGATATGTATGCGCAGGCATATTTTGATTATGATTCAAAGAAGTCCGGCGGTGTGACGATGTCTCACCTTCGCTTTGGCAAGCTTCCGATCAAGTCCACTTACCTGATTCACAAGGCGGACTTCGTCGCATGCCACAATCCGTCTTATGTGCGCAAGTACAACATGGTACAGGAGCTGGTAGACGGCGGTACCTTCCTTCTGAACTGCCCGTGGGATATGGAGGGCATTGAGAAGCACCTTCCGGGTCAGGTGAAGAGATTCATCGCGGAGCATAACATTAAGTTCTATGTGATTGACGGCATTAGGATTGGTAAGGAAATCGGCCTTGGCGGACGTATCAATACTGTGTTTCAGTCCGCATTCTTCAAGCTGGCAAACATCATTCCGGAGGAGCAGGCAATCGACCTGATGAAGGCAGCAGCAAAGGCTACCTATGGCCGCAAGGGCGACGCGATCGTTCAGATGAACTATGACGCGATTGACGCCGGTGCAAAGCAGGTAGTAGAGGTGCAGGTTCCGGAGAGCTGGAAGAGCGCGCAGGATGAGGATATCATCGCAAAGGATGTCACCGGTAAGAGAGAGGATGTTGTTAAATTTGTAAATACCATTCAGCATGCGGTAAACGCGCAGGAGGGCAACAATCTCCCGGTATCCGCCTTTACGGATTACGTAGACGGCACGACTCCTTCCGGCGCGGCTGCGTTTGAGAAGCGCGGCATCGCAGTGGATATCCCGGTATGGAATCCGGAGAACTGTATCCAGTGTAACCGCTGCTCTTATGTATGCCCGCACGCGGTTATCCGTCCGGTCGCTCTGACGGAGGAGGAAGTGGCTGCGGCTCCTGCAGACATGAAGACGCTCCCGATGACCGGTATGGCAGGCTACAAATTTGCGATCGTTGTATCGGCTCTCGACTGCACAGGCTGCGGCTCCTGCGTGAACGTATGCCCAGGCAAGAAGGGCGCGAAGGCGATCACGATGCAGAATATGGAAGCGAACGCAGATTCCCAGAAGTATTTCGACTATGCGGTAGAGCTTCCGGCAAAGAAAGACGTAGTAGAGAAGTTCAAGGAGAATACTGTAAAGGGTTCCCAGTTCAAACAGCCGCTGCTTGAGTTCTCAGGCGCATGCGGAGGCTGCGGTGAGACTCCTTACGCGAAGCTGATCACACAGCTTTTTGGCGACAGGATGTACATCGCAAACGCGACAGGCTGCTCCAGTATCTGGGGGAACTCCTCACCGTCTACACCGTATACGGTAAATGAGAAAGGACAGGGGCCGGCATGGTCGAATTCCCTGTTCGAGGATAACGCAGAGTTTGGCTATGGTATGCTTCTCGCTCAGAGAGCGCTCAGAGACGGTCTCAAGACCAAAGTGGCTGCGCTTCTTGACTGCGACTGCTGCGGCGAGGATGTGAAGTCCGCTGCGCAGGAATGGCTGGATACCTTCAGCGTAGGCGCTACCAATGGCGCGGCTACCGAGAAGCTGATTGCTGCATGTGAAGCCTGCGGATGTGACGATTGCCAGGAGGTTCTGAAGAATAAGGATTATCTGGCGAAGAAGTCTCAGTGGATCTTCGGCGGCGACGGCTGGGCATATGATATCGGCTTTGGCGGCGTAGATCATGTGCTTGCAAGCGGCCAGGATGTCAATATCATGGTATTTGATACCGAGGTATATTCGAATACAGGCGGACAGTCTTCGAAGTCTACGCCGACCGGCGCTGTAGCGCAGTTC
>JAJQIE010000131.1 GCA_021199395.1 Lachnospiraceae bacterium
CCCGCTCGGCCCTATTAATTTTTTTTTTGCCCCGGACGCCGAGGCGGTAAATGTCTGATTTCCTGCTTTCTTCGGAGAGCAGGAAATAGTTATACAGACGTGTTTCGAAAATACGGTTTGCTATGATGATTTTTGCATCCTTTTTTTTGACAAATCCAAACATTTTTGCTACGCTGATTGCCGCGCTATCCGGATTGTAATAAACATCTGCACCGTTTATCAGAATATCATACAGAATCTCTTTCAGATCTGGGTACAGATTTACCTTGTCAATCAGAGATTCAAACAGTGTGTTTTCTTCCATAACGATCGCTCCGGCTGCCTTGATAATCCCTTCTTTTGTCCAGACTGCTGAACGATTCAAAAAAGTCTCCGTGCCCGGAAGTGTTTCATCTAAATATTTGCAAATGCGTGACACCAGAAATGGATATCCGGATGTATAATCATAAATATCCTGAGCAACTGCCTGTACATCCATTCCCGTTGCGTAATCACTTTCATATTCACGAAGCATCCCTTCTATATCAGCTACGGAAAAACTCATGTCAATTTTATAATCAGCCGCTATATTCCAGGGCGAATTCGTGTTATGTTCACCTGGAGCAACAAATTTTCTTTTTAGATTTTTTATATCATATACTCCTGCCAGAATAACCGAGTGGAAAGTGAAAATCAGATTCCTTTCAATGTAATTTGCTCTCAACTGCGCAAGAAAATTCAGAAATACCTGGTAATTGGAGGCCTGATCTACTTCATCAATCATAAGGACAACCGGTTTTTCGGAAGATTCACACCATTCATTTAAGGCAATAAACAGTTCGTCCAGAGTCTCCGCGTTTCCTTTTTTCTGAGCAAAAAAAGCGAGATGCTTTTTCGATTTTTCAGGAATCTCAATATCCTTTACAGCCAGAAGAATGCGCTTTGAGAGTGCAAAGATAAAACTGCTTTCATCCGTAAAGGAAGCATCACTTAATCGCTGAAAATCCAGCCGGATCACCAGGTAATCGTTTTTCAGATATTCCGCCAGCGCCAGAAGTGTGGTTGTTTTCCCATATTGCCTGGCGCAGTTGATGGTAAAATAATCACCACGGTCTACCATATTCCGGATTTTCCTTAGCCGCTCTGTAAGATCTACCATATAATGTTTTTCCGGTATGCAGTTTGCCGTGGTATTAAATACTTTACTCATGGAATCTTCACTTCCTTTATATTTCAGAGGTTTATTTGAGCATAGTATAATCGTGGACTTGTGAAAAAACAAGTGGATTTTAAAATTCGCCTGTGGAAAGGTATTGCTATTCAAAATGAGAAGAGAATTAATGGAATTCTGAAGACCAGATTCTTTCAAAAACACTTTACTTTCAAAATAAAAAAGCAACTGCCATTTATATGACAATTGCCTTTTTGTCGTGCGGAAGATGGGACTTGAACCCACACGAGCGCAATGCTCACAAGATCCTTAGTCTTGCTCGTCTGCCAGTTCCGACACTTCCGCGAACAAAATGCATTATACCAAACTGTTCCTGAGAAGTCAATATGTATTTTGAAAAAAATGAATGAAAAAGATCGAAAAAAATTTAAGAAACCGCTTGACTTTTGAAAAATGATATAGTATTATAATCGTCGTGAGTTGCAGAACTCATGAACGCGGAGGTGGCGGAATTGGCAGACGCGCAGGCTTCAGGTGCCTGTGGTAGCAATATCGTGTGGGTTCAAGTCCCATCCTCCGCAGTAGCTTCCCGTACTATCGGGGAGCTTTTTTTATAGGAAACAACCAGTTGTGTTCAGGCGCTAAAGTACCGGATGAGCGTTCCGTTTCCGGAACATGGCTCCAGCACAAGTCCGGCACAAGATAAATATGTTATGTCTGGGAAAATAAGGTTTGACATTTTTCTGCTTTGCAGTGATAATAAAATACAGTATGGTGGGATTTCTTATTTATAACAGGCAGGAGAACGGGATATGAATATTAAAAAAGCATTTTTAATCAGTTTATGTATTGTAATTGGTGTAGTGCTTATCAGTGGCGGGGTTGTCTATAAGCTCGGACATGATATGTATAGCAGCGTGAATTATGTATCAGATGATTCCGTTGCTGTTGAAGAGACGCTTCCGGAGGAAGCAGAGGAAGAAGAAACGGAGGAGCGTACCGGCGAACTGGTGAGTGATGAAGAGGTGACGGCTATTCAGGAATCCATGACTACGACTCAGGAGACGGTCGAGGTCGTCGCGGATGAAGATATTTATAATGTCCTTTTGGTCGGCGTTGACCGGCAGGAAAGAACCTGGAATGGAAATTCTGACGCGATGATCCTTGTTTCTATTAATAAGACGGATAACCGTGTCACTATGGTATCTCTGATGCGCGATACTTACGTGAATATTCCGGGAGTCGGATATAAAAAGCTCAATGCCGCATATGCCTATGGAGGCGGCCCGCTTCTGTGCGAGACGATCACAGAGACATATAAGGTTGAGGTAGAGCGGTATGTTGCCGTGGATTTCTGGGATCTGGTAGATATTATAGATATTATTGGCGGAGTGGATCTGGAGGTTTCAGCGGAAGAAGTAGAGGTAGCAAACGGATATATTCAGGATATGTGTGAGCGCCTGATGAATATAGATCCGAGCGATCATTATTTCCCGGCTGAAGGCGGCGCTATCCATGCGGATGGAGTGCAGGCTGTGGCGTATGCCCGCAATCGCTATGTCGGGAATTCAGACTTTGACAGGACGGAGCGTCAGCGCTATGTGCTTTCGCAGCTGATGGCGGAGGTAAGGCAGATGTCACTGACACAGATGTCGGAAAAAATGCAGTCAATTCTCGGATATGTCACAACCAATATTTCAGAGACAGAGATCTGGAGTATGGTTACGGAATTGCCGGAAATGCTGGAATATGATTTTGAGACAAGCCGTGTTCCATATGATAATTTGTATAGTACAGTATATATAAATGGGCAGGATATGCTTGTACCGGATTGGGAAGAAACTCTTGAAACGCTTCATGATTTTATTTATGGCAGTGACGAGAGCGACGCCGCAAACGCCGGTTGACGGCATGATATAAGCAGTCTGGAGGGAACGCGCTTCTTTGTGGGGCGCGTTTTTTATGAGATAGGAAGCTTCGTTCCCTATATTATAAAACGCTCCGCGGAATGCAGACGATGCACATAGGAAGGCTGCTTCGCAGCCGTGCTCTCCGTTGCCACTTATGTCGTTGAATATCCCGCGTACAGCGTGGGATACCCACGCCCCACAATCGGAGACTGGGGAATATCCTGCACGAAGTGCGGGATGCCACCCGGCGAGGGCTAAACGAGCGCCACTGGTGCTCAGCAACGGCGTGAGAATGCGACAAGGCGCATTCTCTTTCATGTACACAGGCGCGAGTGGAAAGGATTTGTGACGCAATGAATAATATGATTTTTTTTATGGATTTAGACGGAACACTGTTGAATGATGAAAAGGAGATATCGTGGGGGAATCAGACTGCTGTCGATCAGGCGCTGGAGGAAGGACATAAAATGGTCATTGCGACCGGCCGATCGCTTTCAAGCGCATTGATTCAGGCCAGACGACTGGGGCTTACGAAAGATGGGTGTTATGTGATTGCTTTTAATGGGGGAGAAATTTATGATCCCTTCCGGAACAGAAGTCTCTATCGAAGGACAATTCCACGCGAACTGGTTACACAGGTTTTTGAAGATGCTCATCGCAGAAAAATTCAGATCCAGACATTTGCGGATACAGAGGTTCTGACAGAGGAAGACCGTCCTGAATTGCATGATTATGTAATGCGCACGCTGCAGAGCTTTCGGATCGTCCCGTCTGTCGCCTCCGTTATGGAAAAGGATCCCTGTAAAATTCTGGCGATTGAAGAGGTACGCCGCGATGTGATTGTTCAGTTTCGCGCGGATTTGCTGGAAAAATATGATGGCGTCCTGGACTGCTATTTTTCTAATGACTCTTATCTGGAGATCGTTCCTGCCGGCGTTACGAAGGGTAATGCGGTTCGCTGGATGTGCGATTTTCTGAAAATCCCGATTGAGAATTCTGTCGCCGCGGGCGACGCGCCGAATGATATTGACATGCTGGAAGCGGCTTATGTGGGCGCTGCGATGAAAAATGCTTATTCGGGCGTAAAAGAGCACGGGGATTATGTGACGAAATCTGACAATAATCATGATGGCGTGGCTGAGATCATTAACAGGTTTGTCCTGAAGCGGACATAAGTGAAACACCCGGTAGGGGAGCTACCGGGTGTTTCGAGGGGAGTATAAATAATTAATAAGGGGTTTGTAAAAAAAATTGTTTGAAGGGTAAATTCTTTTTACGAAGATGATTATAATATAGTTTCCAAAAAAATGCAATACATATTTTATACTCAAACTTCCCACACCATTTGGTGTGATGAACCTTGAAAACTCAATACTTTA
>JAJQIE010000046.1 GCA_021199395.1 Lachnospiraceae bacterium
TTCATGATGTCCGTATAGGCCGCACCGTGGTCGAAGGGATTGATTCCCTGGGCGAGCCCCTCCTGATTGATATATTCAATCATCTCAATATCGTATTTTTTTGCCGTCCGATCCCGGAACTCAATCATTTCCCTGAATTTCCAGGTAGTATTTACATGCAAAAACGGGAAAGGGGGCTTTTCCGGATAAAAGGCCTTGAGCGCCAGATGCAGCATTACGGAGGAATCCTTGCCGATCGAGTAAAGCATGACCGGCTTTTCGCACTCGGCGACCACCTCGCGCATAATATAAATCGCTTCCGCTTCAAGCTTATCTAAATAATTCATAGTCGTCTCCAGATACAGAACTTTCAGAATGTTACGAATTGTCAATATCTTCGTTATGATAGCACTTTTTTATATGCTTGCCAAGATATTTTGTGACCTCGAAATTTAAATATTTTGTGAGAATGGCGGGAACACTGCTTGCAGGGAAACGGAGAAAGGAAGCGGAATAATAATGATTTGCGGACACTATGACGGATGGGGGGACGAGTGGTCCCCCTATCCGATTGTGCAGAACCGGACAGAAAAGATTTGCGGCTAAAGCCACACAGGAAAGCCTTTACAGATTCTGCAATTCTTCTATCAGCTTATCCACCTCTGCATGACTGCATGTGCCGAAAACCACCAGATTTCGAAGCGGCATGGAAAGCATCATCGCGTCATTCATCTCATCAGAGATTGCTTCTGAGGATGTGGAAGTCTCTTCTGCGCCTTCTGTGCCCTCCGGCGCGGCAAACACAGCGAGCATTTTCTGCCGCCACTCCTTCATATATGAGGCGGTGCGCGGATTTGTCAGAAGCTCCCCGATTGTGGTGTTTCTGGTCACATTCAGCGGAAGCACACGGCTGTTTTCAAAGGTGAGCACGGTGCTCAGACGAATGTCGCGGGAGGATGCTCCGATGGCGATCTCATATTCGCCGGATGCCGCGTACCAGTCGTGGATCGCGGTACAGTACCATGCGAGGCTGCGGTAATCGACAGACATGGTGACCGTCTTTGTCTCGCCAGGCTCAAGCGATACCTTTTCATAGCCTTTTAATTCCCGGATCGGGCGGCGCGCAGCACCTGTCCGGTCAGAAACATAGAGCTGAACGATCTCCCTGCCGAATCTGCTGCCGGTGTTGGTAACGTCCACAGAAACGGTGACAGTATCCTTTTCGGATGCTTTATCTGCACTTAATCGCAGATTGCTGTAGGCAAAGGTGGTATAGGACAGCCCATATCCGAATGGGAAAGCAACGGACATATTTTTTGCATCGTAATAGCGATAGCCGACGTAAATACCTTCGCGGTAATCGACTTCCTTAGGGTCGCCAAAGCAAAGCCAGGAGGGGTTGTCCTCCAGCCGATATGGGAAGGTTTCGGCAAGCTTTCCGGAAGGATTGACGTTTCCGAAAAGGATGTCCGCGATCGCACCGCCCGCCGCCTGCCCGCCCAGGTAGGCTTCCAGGATTCCTTTTACATTATCCATCCAGGGAAGCTCGACCGGGGAGCCGTTGTGGAGGACGACGACTACATTTTTCTGAACCTTCAGTATCTGTTCGACCAGACGGTTCTGGCAGCCGGGAAGCCGCATATGGCTGCGGTCATACCCCTCGGACTCAAAGCTGTCCGGAAGTCCGAGGAAGAGAACAGCCTTGTCCGCCGCTCTGGCAGCTTCGATGGCCTCCTCTGCCAGGGCTTCATCATATACGTCTTTATCCGCGAAAAAGCCTTTGGCGTAGGTAATGGACGCGTTATTCTTTACCTCGTCAAGAATACTGTCAACCCGGAAGCAGTTGATATGGGAGCTTCCGCCGCCCTGAAAGCGCGGCTTTGCGGCAAATTCGCCGATAAACGCGATTTTTTCCGTCTCGTTCAGGGGAAGGATGTTCTCCTCGTTTTTCAAAAGCACCATGGATTCCGCCGCGATATGCCGGGCGAGCGCATGATCCTGTTCCAGTGTGAATTCCTGCTCCTCACGGTTGTCCAGCCAGGTAAAGACGATCCTCAGAATGCGCTCCACCGCCTGATCGAGCACCTTCTCGTCCAGCGTGCCGTCCTGTACCGCGCGGACGATTTCCTCGTCGGTCGCTCCTCCGGAAGCAGGCATTTCCAGCTCCAGCCCGGCTTTCAGCCCGGATACGCGATCATTTACAGCGCCCCAGTCAGACATGACATAGCCTTCGAATCCCCATTCCCTGCGGAGTACGTCAGTAAGCAGCCAGGGGTGCTCAGAAGCGTAGGTGCCATTCAGCCGATTGTAGGAGCACATCACCGTATAGGGCTGCGATTTTTGCACGGCGGTCTCAAACGCCGGAAGATACAGCTCGCGCAGCGTGCGCTCGTCCGCGTTGGAGGATGCGCTCATTCGGTTGAATTCCTGACTGTTCGCCGCGAAGTGCTTGATAGAGGTCCCGACGTGATGCTCCTGTACGCCGTTGATGAATGCAGCCGCAGTCTCTCCGGCGAGATAGGGATCCTCCGAATAATACTCAAAATTCCTGCCGCAGAGAGGGGAACGCTTGATATTGACCGCAGGTCCCAGGACAACAGAGACATCGTTTGCCTGGGCCTCTTTACCGATCGCGTCGCCAAGCGTGTGGAGCAGCTCGCGGTCAAACGAACACGCGCTCAGGCATCCAGCCGGAAAGCACACGGCTTTGATGCTTTCATTGATGCCGAGGTGATCCGCCTTTTCATCCTGCTTGCGCAGCCCGTGAGGGCCGTCGCTGACCATGACATTCGGAATGCCAAGACGATCCACACTTTTTAAGTGCCAGAAATCCAGGCCGGAGCACATACCGGCCTTTTCATCGAGAGTCATCTGGCTGACCAGCGTTTTCAAATCACGATTCATAGGAACCTCCTGTTTTTACGAAAAATTTTGCCGCGGCAGCAGCCGAAGCGGAATGCCGCGGTACAGTTTTCTGATAAGATAAGGCTATCATTTTTTGGCGCTTTAGGGTAGTAAAATCCTGTGAAAAATGGTAAAATCCTGTTACAATGAACAAAGGAGGAATAGTATCCCGGATGACTACTGACACAGAAAGCCGGACATCATATGTCTCGGATCCCGTCGCGCGATATCGTGAGAACAGCCTGTTTGAGCGCAGGGAGCAGGTGCAGCCGCATGCCTCCTACGCTTACGAGAAGCTGTTGCTGCGTGTGATCGCTCAGGGGCGTACAGACCAGCTGGAGGAGGTAATGCGGATTCCTCCGGACGGAACCGCGGGTGTTCTTTCAAAAAATACGCTTCGTCATCATAAAAATATGTTTATCGCTGCAATCACCTCCTATACGCGCGCCGCGATCGACGGAGGGGTGTCGGAGGAGCTTGCGTATGCCATGAGCGACAGCTTTATCATGCGTGCGGAGGAGTGTATATCGGAGAAGGAAATCCAGGATTTGACTGCGCGCGCGGCGCGCGAGTTTACGGAGGCGGTGGCGTCAAAGCGGCGAAACCGCTATAGCGGGCGCATTACCGCTGCCATACATTATATAGAGATTCATGTCCATGAGAAAATTACCCTTCAGGATGTCGCGGACGCGGTCGGATTCAGTCCATGCCATCTGTCACGCATGTTTAAAGCAGAAACCGGCCTCTCATTTGTCGAGTATGTGCAGCGGGAACGGATAGAGGCGGCGAAACGTATGCTGCTCTACTCGGACGATACGCTGGAAGCCATCAGTGAGTATCTGAATTTTTCAAGCCAGAGCTATTTTATCCGAATCTTCCGGAAATATGAGCGGATGACGCCAGGGGAGTACAGAAGACAGCATTACTGAAGGCTTACCGGGGAGTACAGAAGACCTTGTTAAATATTAAATTTGCATTATCTGCTTGCGCATGGGATAGAAAATTGATACAATGAGTCCGGATTCTGATTTTACAGAGAACGACAAAAACCGTTTGTCATCTTTGAAGCAGATACACATGAAGGCAGGCAGTGAAAAGCATTGTACGGCTCCGCAATGTGTTTCCGGATGGATGGACGATATGAAGAAGAACAGAGATTTCATAAAAAATATAACTCTTTTTTCCCAGTTCGGGCTGTCGCTTGTCACGCCGCTTCTGATGTGCATGCTCGCCTGTTGGTGGCTGACCTCCCATGCGGGGCTGGGAACATGGGTTTATCTGCCGGGATTTGTCCTGGGACTGGGAGGCAGCGGAACCTTTGCTTACCGTTCTTATCTGACTGTAATAAAAAGAGAAGAAAAAGACAAAAATGAAAAGAAAAGAGAAAAGGTATCTTTTAATAAGCATATATAAAGAATTTTTTCACAATTATTTTCAAAATCATTCCTTAGATGGCAGGAGGAAAGTATGAGCAGCTTGTTCCGCGAGGTCCAGCCGGCGGTCAAAAAAGAGACCCGCCGGGTGTGTGTGATGACATTGACAGAAATGATAATTATGTGGATTGTGTTTGCAATCCTGCATATAATCATGCCGGAGACGGTTCCCTTTGATTATACGGTGATTTTGGGCGGTATCGTGGGAAGCCTGATCACGGTGCTCAATTTTTTCCTGATGGGAATGATGGTACAGCGCGCGGTATCCTGTGAGGATGAGGACAGCGCCAGATCCAGAGTGAAGGCCAGCTATTCCCAGCGGCTCCTGCTCCAGATGCTGTGGGTGGTTGTCGCGATCGTCGCGCCCTGTTTTCATTTTGCGGCGGGGATCATTCCTTTGTTTTTCCCAAGCATCGGTATTAAGCTGACTGGGATTGTAAATAGAAAAAACCAGAATGAAGTCGGCTGAATCATTGCGGTTTCTTTGGACGGCCTTACAGAAGAACAGATCGGATGACGATATTACGTTTGCTTTTGTGACGTCTGGAAAATCAGCCGGATGGGAGGTGGAAAAATGAATATAGATATCAGTGGGGCGAGGGTCTTTTTTACTATCCCCACGAACATTCCTGTTCTGGGAGATATTCAGATCAGCGAGACGATGGTGGTCAGCTGGCTGGTGATGCTCATTATCACCGGGCTCTGCATCTGGCTTACTCACGACCTGAAGACAGAGAATATCTCCAAACGACAGGCGGTAGCGGAGATGCTGGTGGAGACGGCGAATAAGTTTGTCATTGGCAATATGGGCGAGTCCTTTCGCTATTTTATCCCATTTGTGGCGGCTCTGTTTTCGACCAGCATTGTCTCAAATCTGATCAGCCTCGTAGGGCTTCGCAGCCCGACAGCGGATCTTTCTACAGAGGCCGCGTGGGCAGTGATTGTATTTATCCTGATCACGAGACAGAAGATTAAGACGGGCGGTTTTGGCGGATACCTGAAGAGCTTTACAGAGCCCATCCCGATTCTGACGCCGTTTAATATTCTGTCTGAGCTGGCGACGCCGATCAGTATGGCGTGCCGTCATTTTGGTAATATTTTGTCAGGCATTGTTATCAACGCTCTGATTTACGCCGCGCTGGCGGTGGCGAGCTCCGCGCTGTTTGGCCTGATTCCCGGCATCGTAGGGGATATTCTGGCTCAGATCCCGTTCCTCGACGTCGGCATACCGGCGATTCTGTCGGTATATTTTGACTGGTTCACCGGAGTTATGCAGGCCTACATTTTCTGCATGCTGACGACGCTCTATATTGCGAATGCGGCGGAAGGCTAGCGGTCAGAGGCTGCGGAGGCTATACGGAAAGACAGACGCAGAGCTTCAATATGAAAGATGGACACATATACAAATTAAACCATGAAAAAAAGCAGGAGGATTTATTATGGATTTTACAGTTTTAGCAAAAGGTATTGCATTAGCGGGATGTGCAATTGGCGCTGGTCTGGCTCTGATCGCAGGTATCGGGCCTGGTATTGGTGAAGGTAACGCAGTGGCGAAGGCTCTGGAGGCGATCGGCCGTCAGCCGGAGTGCAAGGGAGATGTGACGTCTACCATGCTGATGGGCTGCGCGATCGCGGAGACTACCGGTATTTACGGCTTTGTAACCGGTCTGCTGCTGATCTTTGTCGCTCCGAATATGTTTATGAACCTTCTTGTATGATCCGGAATCGGATGAAAAGGAAGACATCATTACGTTTGCATTTCCCGATGGGCGTCAGGCAGGATTGGGAAGTGGCATGTAACAGGAGGCTACAGATATGACTGTACAGAATTTAGTTGGACTCGTACCGTGGACCTTTGTAGCGCAGATTTGCAACCTTTTGCTCCAGATGTATCTGATTAAACGGTTTCTGTTTACGCCGATCAATAATATCATTGAAAAGCGCAAGGCCGCGGCCGACGCTGAGATCAGCGACGCGGTAAAGGCAAAGGAAGAAGCCGAGACGATGAAGGCTGAGTATGAGCAGAACATGCAGGAAGCAAAGACAAAAGCGAGCGAAATTCTGACGACAGCGCAGAAAACTGCCAGCGCCCAGAGCGAGGAGATGCTCAAAGAGGCTTCCAGACAGGCGGCTTCAATCAAGGCGAAGGCGGAGAGCGATATCGCGCAGGAAAAACGGAAAGCGGTCAATGAGATCAAGGATGAGATCGGAAGCATGGCTGTGGAGATTGCCGGCAAGGTGATTGAGCGGGAGATCAGCGAAGCGGATCACGAGAAGCTGATCGATGATTTTATAGCGAATGTAGGTGAGAGCGCATGACACAGATGGCCAGGATATACGGTGGCAGCCTGTATGAGCTCGCCGCCGGGGAATCGCTCACAGATACGATCCGTGAACAGATGCTGGTGATCCGCGATGTTTTCAGGGAGAATCCGGACTATCTGGGACTTCTCGGCGAACCTTCCATTGCCAGGGAAGAGCGGACGGGTCTGATTGAAGCTGCGTTTGGCGATCAGGCGGAGCGGTATCTTGTGAATTTTTTGAAGCTGCTGTGTGAAAAAGGCATTCTGAGAGAGTTTTCGGGCTGCTGCGAGGAGTTTACACGGCGCTACAATGCAGACCACAACATTGCTGAGGCGGTGGTGACCAGCGCAGTGGCGCTGAGCGACGCGCAGGCTGCTGCGCTGAAGGAAAAGCTGGAGAAGCAGAGTGGAAAGCAGATTCTGCTGGTCCAGAGGACGGATCCCTCTCTGATGGGCGGGCTGCGTGTGGAGCTGGAAGGAAAGCAGCTTGACGGATCTGTGAAAGCGCGCATTTCCGGCATATCAAGAAAGCTGAAGGATGTTGTTATGTAATGGCTGCAAATGTCCTGCAGGCGTGTTCTGCCTGCTTTACTATATCCGATGTGCACTAGACGCATATGGAATGGCCGCTTTGCAGCCCTGCGTCTATGCTGTCGCTTCGGTCGTTGCCTGCGTCCTCGATTTTCTGCGAAAATCGGGACATGAATCGTGTGCCACTGGCACACAGCAACGGCGCAAAAGGAAACGACGAACGCCGTTTCCTACAAAAATGTATAAGGATGGATGAGACCATGCAATTAAAACCTGAAGAAATAACAAAGGTCATCCGAAGCCAGATAAAATATTATGAGAACGCGATTCATCAGGATGAGACGGGCACGGTTCTGGTTGTGGGCGATGGGATTGCCAGAGCCAGCGGGCTTGTAAACTGTATGGCCGGCGAGCTGCTGGAATTTGAGGACGGCAGCTTTGGTATGGCGCAGAACCTTGAGGAAAACAGTGTTTCCATTGTATTGTTTGGTTCTGGAGAGAAGATCCAGGAGGGTCAGACTGTAAAACGCACCGGAAAGGTGGTATCCGTACCGGTGGGAGAAGCGATGATCGGCAGGGTTGTGAATGCGCTTGGACAGCCAATCGATGGGGCGGGTCCGATCCAGGCGACTGAATACAGTCCGATCGAAAGCCAGGCACCCGGCATTTGTGACCGTCAGCCGGTATTCGAACCGCTCCAGACAGGCATTAAGGCGATTGATTCTATGATCCCGATCGGGCGGGGCCAGCGTGAGCTGATCATTGGCGACCGTCAGACCGGAAAAACAACGATAGCGACGGATACGATCATCAACCAGAAGGGTAAGGATGTCATCTGCATTTATGTGGCGATCGGACAGAAGCGTTCAACGGTAGCCGCATTGTCTGAGACGCTCTCGAAAAATGGAGCGATGGACTATACGATTATCGTGGCGGCGACGGCTTCTGAGGCGAGTCCGCTGCAGTATATCGCACCGTATTCAGGCTGTGCGATGGGTGAATATTTTATGCATCAGGGAAAACATGTACTGATCATTTATGATGACCTGAGCAAGCATGCGGTCGCGTACCGTGCGCTTTCCCTGCTGATTCGCAGACCGCCCGGACGTGAGGCATATCCGGGAGATGTCTTTTACCTGCATTCAAGACTGCTGGAGCGGGCGGCAAAGCTGGATGACGCCCACGGAGGAGGATCTCTTACCGCGCTCCCGATTATAGAGACACAGGCAGGCGATGTGTCCGCGTATATCCCGACAAACGTGATTTCCATCACGGACGGTCAGATTTTCCTGGAGACGGAGCTGTTCCATTCTGGCGTAATGCCAGCGGTGAATCCGGGTATTTCGGTATCCCGTGTAGGCGGCAATGCGCAGATTAAGGCGATGAAAAAGGTGGCCGGTACGCTCAAGCTGATCTATTCTCAGTATCGTGAGCTGCAGAGCTTTGCGCAGTTTGGTTCCGATCTGGATGCGGATACGAAGGCGCGTCTGGATCAGGGTGCGCGTATTGTAGAGGTGCTCAAGCAGAACCAGAATTCCCCGATCCCGGTAGAGAAGCAGGTGGCGATCCTGTATGCGGTGAACAAGGGAAATCTTTCCGCGGTTGCGACAGAGGATGTGCGCGCTTATGAAGCCGGGTTATATTCGTTCCTGGATACGAATCCGCAGGGCGCCGCCGCTATGCAGGCGATCCGGGAGAGCGGCGCGCTGAGCGAGGAGACAGAGAACAATCTGAAACAGGCGCTTGAGGAGTACACAGAGCAGTTCCTGGGCATGAAACCGGATAAAGAGTAGCCATCGCGCGGATGCGCGATTCAGAATGGCGAGGCTTTCTATGAAATGTCCGTGATTTGCGGAGCAAATCATGGATGCAGGCCGAGCCATCGCGCGGATGCGCGATTCAGAATGGCGAGGCTTTCTATGAAAGGAGGCAGCTCATGGCTGCAAATATGAAATCGGTAAAGCTGCGGATGAAAAGTGTACAGAGCACGATGCAGATTACCAAAGCTATGGGGCTTGTAGCATCCTCTAAGCTGCGCAGGGCGAAGGAGCGGTCGGATACATGCCGCCCCTATTTCAGGGAACTTCATCAGACGCTTACTGACATTGCGGAGGGGAATACTGATTTTTCTTCTGTATATGCGAAGGAGGCACCAAGCGGCCGATACTGCTATGTTGTGCTTGCAGGAGACAGGGGGCTTGCCGGCGGCTACAATTCCAATATTTTTAAGAGGCTGGAGCGGGAATTGTCCACGGATGGCTCTGACAGGGATTATGTGGTGCTTCCGGTCGGCAAAAAAGCGGTTGAATATTTCAAACACAGAGGCGTGGATATCCTGACTGAAGACTTCGCGACGATCGCGGATATTTCAGTGGCGGACTGCTTTGAGATCGCGGCGCTTCTGTGCCGCGAATTCAGGGAAGGGCGTTTCGGTCATATTGAACTCTGCTACACAGAGTTTATCTCTATGCTTTCACAGCAGCCAAATGTGTATGCAATGCTGCCGCTTACGGATCTGGAGAGCCTGCCGGGACAGGATGGCCGGGCGGTCGGAGCGGGCGCAGCAAACGTGGATACTGTCAGTTCAGACGCGCCGCACAAATCTGTGAGGAACCTGATTTTATACGAGCCGGACAGCACAACGGTCTTTGACGCGATTGTTCCGGAATACCTTGGAGGCCTGATTTATGGCGGCGTCTGCGAGGCGGTGGCCAGTGAGCTGGCGGCGCGGCGGACGGCGATGGATGCGGCGACCAGCAATGCGGAAGAGATGATTGAGAAGCTGAATCTGTATTACAACCGGGCGCGTCAGGCAAGCATCACGCAGGAGATCACGGAGATCGTCGCAGGCTCTGAGGGCGTTTAAGGAGGATTAAAATGAGTGACAAACACATTGGCGAGGTGGTGCAGGTAATCGGGCCGGTTCTGGATATCCGGTTTGCGTATGATGAGCTGCCGGCACTGCTGAATGCGATAGAAATTGATAATAACGGCAAAAAGCTGACTGCCGAGGTAGCGCAGCAGATCGGCGACAACACCGTGAGATGTATTGCGATGAACTCCACCGACGGCCTGGTGCGCGGCACAAAGGCGACCGATACCGGTTCGCCGATTTCCGTGCCGGTGGGCGAGGAATGTCTGGGGCGCGTGCTCAACCTTCTGGGCGATCCGGTGGATGAGAAACCGCCGGTAGAGGCAAAGGAACGCTGGTCAATTCACCGTCCGGCGCCTTCGTATGAGGAGCAGACGCCGGCAACGGAGATTTTTGAGACCGGGATCAAGGTCGTTGATCTGATCTGTCCCTACGCAAAGGGCGGAAAGATCGGCCTGTTCGGAGGAGCCGGGGTAGGGAAGACGGTTCTGATCATGGAGCTGATCAATAATGTAGCGAAGGCTCATGGCGGCCTGTCTGTATTCACCGGCGTAGGCGAGCGGACCCGTGAAGGCAATGACCTCTATAATGAGATGAAAGAGAGCGGCGTTATTGATAAGACCGCGCTTGTGTATGGGCAGATGAACGAGCCGCCCGGAGCGCGTATGCGCGTCGGCCTGTCCGGGCTTACACTGGCGGAATATTTCCGCGACGTTAAGAATCAGGACGTGCTGCTTTTTATCGACAATATTTTCCGTTTTACGCAGGCAGGCTCAGAGGTGTCCGCACTGCTGGGACGTATGCCGTCCGCGGTAGGCTATCAGCCAACGCTTGCGACTGAGATGGGTGAGCTGCAGGAGCGTATCACATCGACCCGGAAGGGGTCCATCACATCGGTGCAGGCGGTCTATGTGCCTGCGGACGACCTGACAGACCCGGCTCCCGCAACGACCTTCACACATCTGGACGCGACTACGGTGCTCTCCCGTGATATTGCGAGC
This sequence comes from Lachnospiraceae bacterium, assembly GCA_021199395.1. Lineage (GTDB taxonomy): Bacteria > Bacillota > Clostridia > Lachnospirales > Lachnospiraceae > Choladousia. The sequence continues at coordinate 11,024 of JAJQIE010000046.1, forward strand.
CAGGGGATTTATCCGGCTGTGGATCCGCTGGATTCTACCAGCCGAATCCTTGCGCCGGAGACTGTTGGCAGGGAGCATTACGAGATTGCCCGGTCTGTACAGATGGTGCTGCAGCGTTACAAAGAGCTGCAGGATATTATCGCTATTATGGGTATGGACGAGCTTTCAGAGGAAGATAAGACGACCGTAAACCGTGCGCGTAAGGTGCAGCGTTTCCTGTCACAGAGCTTTTCTGTGGCGGAGCAGTTTACAGGCATGCCGGGACAGTATGTGCCGCTTAAAGAAACTCTGCGGGGCTTCCGTATGATCCTGGACGGCGAGTGCGACGACATCCCGGAGAGCTGTTTCCTGTTCGCGGGTACGATAGACGACGTGTTTGAGAAGGCAAAGAAGCAGACCGCGTGAAGACGCGCTGTTCCGCTGCGGAGGCACAGAAGCATATCCCTGCAGCCTAAGGATTGTATGGATAGCCTGGAGCATGGATATGCGCCTGCTGCAGAGATGGAATCTGGCGCAGAGCGGAAGAAAGGAGACGGCATATGAATCACTTTCCACTGCGGATCGGAACACCGGACGGCCTGCTCTTTGAAGGAGACGCCGTGCGGCTTGTGTGCAGGAGCATTACCGGCGATCTGGCGGTGCTCGCCGGGCATTGTAATTTCTGCACCGTCCTCGGTATGGGGGAAGCGCACGTTGTATTTGAGGATGGTTCTGTGCGGGAGGCGGCCTGCATTGGCGGTATGCTCTCCGTCATGGATGGAACCTGCCGTGTCCTTGCCACTACCTGGGAGTGGAAGGAAGACATAGACAGGAGCCGGGCGGAGGCGGCCAAAAAGCGGGCGGAGGATCGTCTGGCAAGACAGGGGCTGACCGACCGGGAGTATGCAAACGCGCAGGCAAAGCTCCACCGGGCGCTGGTGAGATTGAGTGTGAAGCAGTAAAAACAAAAAATCAGAGAGTAAAAATGGCAGACCCTGCGGCTTATTATGGCCGCAGGGGTTTTCATGATACAGGAAATCCGGTTTCCTGTGTCATGAACAGCCCGCGCGTTTTTAAAATCCTGTGTTTGATGGGGAGATGACAGAAGATGTATTATGAATGTCATATGCATATGTTTATGAATGGCAGAAATTACAGAGAAGCGGTCGCGCAGCATAAACCGGCGGCGGATGAGGATGATATTCGCCGGAAGCTTGCCGCCTACGCGGAACAGGGCGTTACTTATGTCCGCGATGGCGGCGATGTCCTGGGGGTGTCGGCGCTGGCGGCTGTCCTGGCGCCGGAGTATGGGATTACATATCGGACGCCCATATTTGCGATTCACAAAAAGGGGCATTATGGAGGGATCGTCGGGCGCGGATTTGAGACTATGGAGGAATACCATCAGCTTGTCAGAGAGGCGGGAGCGCTTGGCGCGGATTTTATTAAAATCATGGTGTCCGGCATTATGGACTTTGAACGCGGGGGCGCATTGACGGAGGACTCGCTGGATCGGGAGGAGATCCGGGAAATGATACAGATCGCGCATGAGGAGGGCTTTGCTGTCATGGCGCACACGAATGGTGCGGAAGCCGTGCAGGCGGCAGCGGACGCGGGCGTGGATTCCATCGAGCATGGGAATTTTATGGACGCATCCTCCCTGCCTGTGTTAAAGGAAAGCCATACGGTCTGGGTGCCGACCTTTGTGACAATCGCCAACCTGATCGGCAGCGGCCGGTATCACGATGCATCTCTGCTCAGGCTGAAGCGGCAGCAGGGCGAGAGGATAAGAGAGGGCTTTGCCTGCGGCGTAATGATTGCGCCGGGCAGTGACGCGGGGGCATATCGGGTGCCTCACGTACAGGGAATCAAGGACGAATATCGTGAGCTGTATGAATTATGCAGGGATCAGATGACGGAAAGGGAATACCTTGCACGGATAGAAGACGCGGCAAAAGAGATAGAGAAACGTTTTCAGCGCAACAGGAAATGATGAATGTCGTTTCCTGTAAAATGATATGTTTTTTCGGATAAAGTGATGTGAAATATTTCAAAAATATTAATATTCTGATAACGTTCTCGGAATTGCGGGTGTGTGACTTGCAGAAGTTGGAGGTTCGTGGTATGATAAATCAGACTATGGGTATTGACTCAATACCTGTTTTTTGATTATGGAGGAGTGAGATGTTAAACAGAAGAAAGAAAGCGGATCTGATTTGCCTTGTGATGGCGCTGGCGATTGCTGTTCTTACATCGGGCTGCCAACTTTTAAACAGAGAAGAAGAGACGGAGAGTGAGACACAATCCGAGACTGTAAGTGTAGTGGAGAGTGAGACAGAGACAGAGACGGAGTTCCAGACGGATGTCGTGTATATATCTGAGGACGGGTCTATCCGTATCATATTGCCGGACAGCACATGGAAGGTCACGCAGGATATGGACGAGATGCGTGTGTTTTCCTCTGGCTCTGATGCGATGATCAATATTGTGCATGCGTCGGATGAGGACTCGATGAAAAATGTTTCTGTGCTGGAATCTCAGGAGCTTCTGGAGGAATCGCTGGCAGGCCAGTACCCGGAGGAGGACGCGTTTGAAGTGCTCTCTTTCGAGGAACGTGATTCATCCACGCTTGCTACCTATGAGTATGTGGTTGAATATAAGTATTCAACGAGCATGTGGGCATATTCGGTTACGTATGCGCTCCTGTCTGCGGATGGGGACGCGGCCTATGTGATCACCGGGACAGTGACGGAGGATGATGAGGCTTTGCTTGAAGAAGTGCAGGAGTCTGTAGAGAGCTTCAGCGTACTGGATGAGAGCAGTATTTTCAGCGTACTTCCGGGAACGGTTGAAAACAATACCAGCTCTGAGACGGAGGGAGAGAATGAGACGGAGGATGATGCGGACTCGACCGGAAGCGCGCAGCTGGCTACGCTGACGGAATATTCTACGAGCGTGACCCTGTATGCCTCGACGAATGTAAATATTCGTGAACAGCCAAGTACCGAATCGACTCGGATAGGGTCTTTTACCGCGGGGGCGTCTGTCACCGTGACCGGAGAGACGACGAAGTGGTTTCGGGTCAGTGTGAATGGAAATGTCGGTTATGTCAGCAAGGCTTACCTGGTAAGTACGCAGCCGGATACAGACGCGGATACAGATGACGATGATAATGACAGCGATGATGATGACACGGGCAGCAGCTCGGATGATGTATCTGAATCCACCAGGACGACAGCGGAGCTGAATAGTGAGATCAGCTACGGGACATCCTATACGTATTATGCTACGGATACCGTCAATCTCCGCTCACAGCCGGGTACGGACAGCAGCGTGCTGGGCAGTGTGGCGTCCGGAGATGCGGTGACTGTGACCGGAGAGACGGACAACTGGTTTATTGTGTCGGTGGGCGGGACAACCGGATACATATCGAAATCCTATTTATCGTCCACGCAGCCGACGGCAGCGGATACATCGGGTGAGACTTCGTCAACGGCAGACAGCTCGGATACAGGTACCTCGACGGATGCAGCGACCGACTCTAATTCGGATTCAACCTCCAGTACAGGCGTGGTGAGCGGCACGATCACTGCAGTCACATCAGATACGCTTTTGATCGAGGGAGACGATGGCGTTACCTATTCTGTCAACTATCAGAATGCTTCATTAAGCTCCAGCGGTCTTGCGGAAGGACTCTATGTCACTGCCACGATCGATTATTCACAGTCGACATCGAGCGGCTCCCTGTACGCGACAAGCGTATCCGGATATTAAAAATACCGGGTAAAACGATAACCACTGCATGGGGTACTGTAAAGGTTTAAATATGAAATATCAAATACGAAAAACCTCCTGACGCTGGAAGCATGAGGCTTCCGGTCAGGAGGTTTTTCAGGTCTTATGCGCAGCGACGGACAGGGGAGAAAAGCGTTCCCCTGTCCGATTGATTATAGCGGAGGAAAATCAGAGCGCGAAGCGGTATGTGCCGCTCACGGTATGTGAAATGCTGTAGGAGCTGAGACCGTAGCAGCCGGTCCACCAGCCCTTCCATTGCGCTTCCGGATCATAATAACGGCCGTTGATTTTTACCCAGCAGTGGCGGGTAAGACCGTCCGCCGCTCCGTCTCGCGTACCCGAAACACGCCCTACGACCACATAGGAGTCATAGCCCACTTCGTTTGCCAGGGCGGCGAATGCGCAGGCAAAGCCATAGCAGTTTCCCCTTCCGGAGTTCAGCATGGTGTAGGCGATGGAAATCTGCCAGCCGGTGTTGTAGTTGGAGGGATAGATTCCATAATAGCTCCATCGGGAACGACTTGTCATATAGGTCCAGCAGGCTCTCAGCTTTTGTGCCTGGGTCATTGATTCATTGGTAATCTGAGAGACAATGCTCATGGTCTTCATCTTCAGGCTGGCTGCCGTGCTGACTTCAGCGTATGCCTTACTGCCAAAAGTGATTCCTTTGTAGGTAGTATTTTTTTTCAGCTTTCCACTGCTGGTTGAATAGTAAAGCTTTGAATCAATGGTGAACCATCCGGAGGTGTCGGCCCGCCCTTTGGCGTCTACGTAATAATAATTGCCATCAACCTTCACGACCGTTGCGGTATCGTATGTGACCAGACGACCGTTTGTGCGGAACACATAAATGTAGCTTCCGATCTTGTAGCCTCCGGTAGCCGCGGAGCCTGTTCCTGTAAAATAATACCGGTAATCACCCACTGTTTTCCAGCAGCTCTTCTGCATTTTTCCGCCTGAAGAGAAATAGTAGGTGCTGCCATCGATCTTTACCAGCCCGGTCTTCATTTTTCCACTTGAGGAGAAATAGTATTTCTCGCCGTTAATTTTGATCAGCCCGGTCACAGCGGCGCCTTTCGGGGGGGCACCTTCAGACGAGCTCTTTTTGAAATAATATTTGCAGGTATCAATGGTTACCCATCCGGTTTTCATTTTTCCGGAAGAGGTGAAATAATAGCGGTATCCGTCGATCTTGATCAGGCCCGTCACAGCGGCGCCTTTTGGAAATTTTTCAGAAGTATTCTTTTTGAAATAGTATCTGCTTCCATTGATGCTTTTCCATCCGGTGTACATTTTCCCGCTGCTCGAAAAATAATACCTGTAGTCTCCGATTTTTATTAATCCGACTGTGGCGCTGCCTTTTGGGGCGCTCTTATCGGATTTCCTGAAGTAATAAGTGTTGCCGTTGACGGTGGCCCATCCCGTCTGCTTCACGGAATCTACATAGTAGTAGGTATATCCGTCGCTTTCCTTTACCAGACCATTTTTGTCCTCTGTGCTTTGGGCGGTTTCGGCGGCCTTTGCCGTTAATTCATCCGCGCGGGCGATCAGATCGGCGTTTGCGGATGCAAGGACAGTGGTTATGAACAGAGTTAATAACAGTAACAGCTTCTTTTTCATTGTGCCTTCCTCACTTTAGTAAATTTATTCTTATACCATATCACAATCTTTTTCCATATGCAAGAAATGAAAGGGAAAGAACAGGAAACGATTTTATTGACATGGCATTGCGACTTTTGCTATAATTACTAAAGTTTCGCGTGATTCAGGTGACAGAAGCCCGAATTACAGCATTTGTAAAAGGAAGAAGGAAGAAAAAATGATGACGGATTACAGAAAGAAAACAGGCAGTGTTCTGCTGGCGGTGCTTCTGGGAGTGTCCGGGCTTGCAAATTCATTTGCTTTTGCCGCGTTTGCGGAAGAAGCGGAGACAGAAGCAGAGACAGGGACGGCAACAGAAATACTGGCGGAGACAGAAATTGAGACGGAAACAGAAGCTGCTGTCGTGGAGCCGACCGAGATTGAGGTTGCGGCGGATGGAGAGACGGTAGTGGTGACGAACAGTACGGGGCTTGCTATCGTATCTGTCGCGTTTGAGGAAGCGTCGGCGGAGAATACGGAATCAGAAGAGACAGAGTCCGGGGAAGCAGAGACAGAGGTGGTGGAGACAGAGGCAGCGGAGTCTGCGGACAGTGAGGCTTCGGCGCTGCTTGTCGTTACGGAGGCGGATGGCACGACGCACACGCTTGAAGATGTGGATTTTACAGGGCTGACGAACCTGACCCTGGTTCAGAAGATTGGATTTCTTTTCCTGACCGGGACGGATGGAAGCGGCGAGTCGACCTGTTTTTATGAGGTCGCGGAGGATGTCGTCCTGGATGAGCCGGTGACGATGTATACGACCGGTATGGTGAATATCCGTGAGGAAGCGGATGGAAGCTCGACTCTCCTCGGCAGCGCTGACCGCGGCAGCGAGGTACAGGTGCTTGGCGGCACATCGAAATGGTTCCAGGTGACGCAGGGAGATATCACGGGTTATGTTGCGGCGCGTTATCTGACAGAGAATGCAGAGG
>JAJQIE010000287.1 GCA_021199395.1 Lachnospiraceae bacterium
CGGCGCAGCAAAGTGTGCAAGCCCCTCAAGATTGAGGGGCGCTGGACATCCAGTGGATGTCCGTTTAGCACCGACCGAAGCGTAGAAAGGAGAGTTGATGTGGGCTTGCACACTTTGTTTTACACAGGCGGGTGCGGAATTATGCAGTCTGCGCTTTTGGGGCTTGTTGAAATTGTCAGTACATGATAAACTGTGGAGAAAGAATGAGGGCAAATGTGAACAGTTACAACGTATGGAAGACAAACAGAGGGAATGAAGATGCGCTGGAATAAATTTACGATAAAAACCAGGACCGAGGCAGAGGATATTGTGATTGCTACGCTCACGGACATTGGGATTGAGGGCGTCGAGATTGAGGACAGGGTGCCGCTTACGGAATCCGAGAAAAAACAGATGTTTGTGGACATTCTGCCGGAAGAACCGGAGGATGACGGAATTGCGTACCTGAGCTTTTATCTGGAGGAGGATGCGGATACGGACGCGATTCTGGCCGACGTGCGGCGGGAGCTGGATGATCTGCGCGGATTTCTGGATATCGGCGAGGGGACGATTGAAGCGTCCCGGACGGAGGACAAGGACTGGATTAACAATTGGAAGGAATATTTTCACCAGTTTTATGTGGACGATATCCTGATCATCCCATCCTGGGAGGAGGTCAGGGCGGAGGATCAGGGCAGGATGATAATTCACATTGATCCGGGGACTGCGTTTGGCACGGGAATGCATGAGACGACGCAGCTTTGTATGCGGCAGCTGAAAAAATATGTCACAGACCGGACGGAAATCCTTGACGTTGGCACCGGCAGCGGTATTCTTTCCATTGCCGCACTGAAGCTGGGCGCAAAGCATGCGGTTGGCACCGACCTGGATCCGTGTGCGATCCATGCGGTACAGGAGAATCTGGAAGCGAATGAGATTCCGTCCGGTGCAATGCAGGTTCTGCTGGGAAATATTATCGATGACAGAGAGATACAGGACACAGCTGGATATGAGAAGTATGATATTGTGACAGCAAATATCCTTGCGGAAGTGCTTGTGCCGCTTACGCCGGTCATTGTAAACCATCTGAAGCATGGTGGAATCTATATTACTTCTGGAATCATCGAGGAAAAAGAGACAGTCGTTGCGGAAGCGGTAAAGGCTGCCGGGATGGAGGTGCTGGAGGTGACGCGCCAGAAGGACTGGGTATCGGTGACGGCGAGAAGGCCGTAGCAGGCAGTAAATGGGCTGACTTCCATATATACGCAAAAGGCGCAGGAAAGATATGGCACAGAAGGGAAAGAGCAATGCATCATTTTTTTGCAGATACAGAACAGATTGGAGAAAAGGAAATCCATATCACCGGCAGCGATGTGAACCATATCCGCAATGTCCTTCGAATCGGTCCGGGTGAGCAGATCAGTGTCAGCGATAAGAACGCAGTTACCTATCGCTGCGAGGTGACCCGGCTGGAGGAGTCCTGTGTGACGGCGAAGATCCTTTGGTCGCAGGAGGCGGATACCGAGCTTCCGTCCAGGGTAGTTCTGTTTCAGGGGCTGCCAAAGGCCGACAAGATGGAATTCATTATCCAGAAAGCGGTGGAGCTTGGAGCCTGTGAGATTGTCCCGATGGCAACCAGGCGTGCGGTGGTAAAGCTGGACGCGAAAAAAGCAGAGGCCAGGCGGAAACGCTGGAACGCGATCGCGGAGAGTGCTGCAAAGCAGGCAAAACGAACCATTATCCCTGAGGTAAAGCCGGTGACAGCTTTTGCCGAGGGCGTGCGCTATGCGTCGGAAATGGATCGGAAATTTATCCCTTATGAGCTTGCTCCCCGTGGCATGGAGGCAACACGCGCTGCTTTTGAGGCGATCCGTCCGGGAGATTCGATTGCGGTCTTTATCGGCCCGGAGGGCGGCTTTGATGAGCGGGAAATCGAGCTGGCGCAGCAGGAGGGGATCCTGCCGATCACGCTGGGGCGGCGAATTTTGCGAACCGAGACGGCTGGAATGGCAGTGCTGTCGGCGCTGATGTTTCAGCTGGAGAAATGACTTGATTATTTTCAGGAAATACGTTATTTTTGCTAAGAACATCAAAAGAAAGAGAGGAGAACGACATGGTATACCATATTGTGATGTGGAGATTTAAGGAGGACGTCCCGGAGGAGAAAAAGCCGGAGCTGAAAGCGGCGATGGCGGAGCATCTGCAGGAGCTGGTCGGCAGGGTTCCCGGCCTTTTGACTGTTGAATTTGTGGAGAAGCCGATTTCGTCCAGTACGCATGAGATCGCTCTTGTGACGACGCTGGAAAAGGCAGAGGACATAGCCGTGTATGGCAGCCATCCGGCGCATGTGGCTGTGGCGGACACTTATGTGCGCCCGTATGTGTGTGACCGCGCGTGCCTGGATTATGAGCCAAAGGCCGAGTGACGCCGGAAGAAAAACAGTGCTGACGGTTGGGCATATTGCGCGGACAGAAATCCGTAGTATTATGGGAAGAAAACCACTTCCCATAATGCTCCAGAATCTGGCGATTCTGTCGCTAACTTATCGGGTGAAAACCCGCAAGCGCGTTTTCCTTCCGATAGGTTATATTGTGATAAGGTATTTACACTGATAATAAGAAATGGTACAGTATCATGGATATAAATGAATCAGGAGGCGGATATGGAAGCATATCTGGATAATTCCGCCACGACACGCGTGACGGATTCCGTACGGGATGTGGTGGTGCGGACGATGACAGAGGATTTTGGAAATCCCTCCTCACAGCACAGAAAGGGAGTAGAGGCGGAGCGGTACCTGCGGGATGCGCGTGAGAAGATCGCGGGGACGCTGAAGGTAAGCGAGAAGAATCTTTACTTTACATCGGGCGGAACGGAATCGGACAATTGGGCGATTTTTGGAGCGGCCGCGGCGAACCGCAGAGCCGGAACGCACATGATCACATCGGCCATTGAGCACGCGGCTGTGCTGATGCCGATGCGGTATCTGGAGGAGCAGGGATTTCGCGTGACATATCTGCCGGTGGACGGGCATGGGTATATCAGCCTGAGCGATCTGGAATCCGCGATCTGTGACGAGACGATCCTGGTTTCCATCATGTATGTCAACAATGAGGTCGGCACGATTGAGCCTGTTTCAGAGGCGGGAGCGCTGATTAAAAAGAAAAATCCTTCCACGCTGTTCCATGTGGATGCTGTGCAGGCCTATGGAAAATATCCGATTTATCCGAAACGACAGGGGATCGAATTGCTCTCTGTGAGCGGCCATAAGCTGCATGGACCAAAGGGCAGCGGTTTTCTGTATGTCGGCGACAGGGTAAAGCTTCATCCGCTGATCCTGGGAGGCGGGCAGCAAAAGGGAATGCGTTCGGGTACCGACAATGTGCCGGGAGCGGCCGGGCTGGCGCAGGCTGCCGTAGATGCATACGCGAGCATGGAGCAGGATCATGCGCATATGCTGGCGTTAAAAGAGCGCCTGATGGCCGGGCTGGCTAAATTGCCGGATGTGGTCATCCATTCAGAAGCAGGTGAGAAGAGTGCGGCTCATATTGTCAGCGCTGCTTTTTTGGGCGTGCGCAGCGAGGTGCTGCTCCACGCGCTTGAGGAGCGCGGCATTTATGTGTCTGCCGGTTCCGCCTGTTCTTCTAACAAAAAGCTGCCGGTCAGTCCCGTTTTAAAAGAGCTGCATCTGCGTCCGGAGCTGCTGGAATCTACGCTGCGGTTCAGCTTCAGCCGGTTTACCACGGAGACGGAGATTGATGATTGCCTGGAGGTATTGAATGAGCTGCTGCCGATGCTGCGCAGATTTACACGCAGATGAGCGCTGTGACTCGATGTAAGATCGGGGGAGCAGACAAATGCAGCCGTCAGGCAGATGGGAGCTTCGAACAGAGTAAGCGGAACAGAGTAAGCGGTGCAGGACGGTACGTCAGAGTGTAAAGGCGCGTGGAAAGGAAGATTATGTTTAAGACGTTTTTAATTAAATACGGAGAAATCGCGATAAAAGGTAAAAATCGCCATCTGTTTGAGGAAGCCCTGGTAAAGCAGATCCGACATGCGCTGTCGAAGGTTGACGGCGAATTTTCAGTAATGCGCGAGCAGGGGAGAATTTACATTGACTGTGAGGACGGATATGATTACGAGGAGACAGTAGAGGCGCTGCAGAGAGTGTTTGGGATTGTCGGTATCTGTCCGGTAATGAAGGTCGAGGATCGGGGGCTGGAGGAGCTCGGAAATGATGTGATCCGGTTTCTGGAGCAGACGTATGACACACATGATCAGACCTTTAAGGTCATGACGCGCCGTGCGAAAAAAAGCTATCCGATTGATTCCATGGAGGTCAACAGCGAGCTGGGCGGGCGTATCCTGGATGCTTTTGGGGAGATGCGCGTGGACGTCCATGAGCCGGAGCTGCTGCTGCACGTAGAGATCAGGGAAAAGATCTATAT
>JAJQIE010000307.1 GCA_021199395.1 Lachnospiraceae bacterium
CATTCCGCCGTACGGTCTTGATGTTTTTACGATCATTACCCTGTATTTTTATTTTACAATCGGGCGGACGCTGGAGCAGACCTGGGGGGCTTTCCGGTTTAATGTCTACATTTTTTCAGGCGTTCTTTTTACGATCATCGGCGCGTTTCTGCTCTATTTTATCGGCAGGATTGACGGGGCTTATTATTTCAGCACCTACTATGTATGTATGTCCATGTTCCTCGCTTTTGCGGTTACCTATCCGGATATGCAGGTTCTGCTGATGTTTATCATTCCGGTGAAAATGAAGTGGCTTGGCATTCTGTATGGGGTGGTTATCCTGCTTTCCGCGCTTACCGGGGGCTGGGCGATTCGAATCGTGATCTTTGCTTCGCTGCTGAACTTTGTGATCTATTTCTTTATGACGAGGAATCTGAACCGCTATAATCCGCATGAGATTCACAGGCGCAATGAGTTTAAGCGCAATGTGAAAAAGGTGCAGCCCGGAAAAGGCGCTTCGAGACACAAATGTGCGGTATGCGGGCGGACTGAGAAGGATGGCGATCATCTGGAGTTTCGCTACTGCTCAAAGTGTGAGGGTAATTATGAATATTGCCAGGATCATCTTTTCACCCATGAGCATATCAGGAAGGGAAAATAAGGAACTGGCACGGTGCAAGATGCCCTGGTAATTTCGTGACAGGTCCTAAGCTCCTGATACGGAAATATGGTTCAAAAACCCGGATAAAAGATGCCGGTAAAGGGATTCAGAAAAAATCAGAAACAGGTTCAGAAAAAATCGAAAATAATTCGGAAAATAATCCGGGAAATAATTCAGATAGAGAATCCGACAGAAATTCCGATAGAAATTCAGAATAAAGGGTTAAGAGCATAAAGCAATGCGTTTCAGGGAGAGCGTGAAAGAAGAAAGACTGCTGAAAAGGAGTCGAAGAATAAATGGGCAGTAGAAAGAACAGGAAACACTCAGGCAATACGAAACAGACAAAGGATATAAAAGAGATAGAGGATACGAAAAAAACAGAGAAACGAAAAGACCCGGACGATACGAAGCTGTTCCTTTTTAGTTATGGCAGGATTCTGAAAGCCGTATTTATGATTGCAGTCATGCTGGTCGCCATGGCTCTGGCAATCCAGGAGGCCGGCGCAGTGCCGCGCTATGTGGCCCTGGTGATTCTGTTCTGCGCGCTGGCAGCGGTATTTATCTTTCTGGATTTCAGCTATGGCCGGATCGTAAGCTTGATCACCGGGATATTGCTTCCGATAGCGGCGTTGGTTGCTCTGGAGAATTATACCCATGTGATTTCGGATCTGACTCTGAAGATTTTTATCCTGAATCTGCTGTTTTTCTATGTCCTGTACGGGCTGATGGCGTTTCTGCTGGGCAGTGTAAAGCGGGGCTTTCTGGTGGCTACTCTGGTGCCGATGATTTTCGGACTCGCCAATTATTTCGTTGTGAGCTTCCGGGGAACGCCAATTGTTCCGTGGGATTTTTTCTCGATCGGGACAGCCGCCTCCGTGGCGGATAACTATTCCTTTACATTGAGCTGGAAGGGCTGTTTTTCTGTGATAGCCTTTCTCTGGATTATTCTGGTTTCCTCAAAATCCAGAGTGCGTTTTACCAGAAAAAAGATCCGTATCCCGCTTGCGGCGGCTTTTCTGGTATGTATGTGCCTGTACCTTACCGGAATCCAGAACAGCAGCTTCCAGAGCTTTTTTGGAATGGATACGACTTTGTTTACGATTAATGTGTTTTATCGCAATAATGGCATCGCGGCGGCTTTTCTGGGGAATCTTCGTTTCCTGAACGTGGAGGAGCCGGATGGCTATTCTGTGAGCGCGGTGGAGGAGATCGCTGAGAAGTATGCGGAAGAAGATGAGGAGTCTGACACGGACACCACGGCGGGGAACGATGCTTCGAGCGCAGATACGGTGACGACGGACAGCGATTCCGACGTCACGCAGTATCCGAACATTATCGTGATTATGAATGAGGCGTTCTCTGATCTTTCTGTCTGGGGTGATTTTGAGACGAGCGAGGAAGTCATGCCGTTTTTTAAGTCTCTGCAGGAGGAAGCGATTGGCGGTGAGCTCTACGTCTCTGTGAAGGGCGGCAATACCGCGAACACGGAATTTGAGTTTCTGACCGGAGATACGATGGGATTTCTTCCGACCGGGAGCGTGCCCTACCAGCAGTACATCAACAGTGACACTCCTTCGCTGGCTTCCTATCTGAGCTCTCTTGGGTATGGTACGCTTGCCATTCATCCGTACAATGCTTCCGGGTGGGATCGCGATGAGGTCTATGAATACTTTGGCTTTGATGATTTTCTGGACAGGACAGATTTTATAAATCCGACGCTGATGCGGGGCTATATCAGCGACAGCTCTGCTTTTGATAAAATTATCGATCAGTATGAGGAGAAGGATGAGGATGACCGGCTGTTTGTCTTTGAAGTGACGATGCAGAACCACGGCTCCTATAGCAAGGAATCGCCGGGATTTGACGCCTACATAGAGCTGACGGATGTGGAGAATAAGACGACGCAGGTTCTGGCGACGGAAAAATATCTGACCCTGATGAATGAGACGGATAAGGCGCTGCAGGAGCTGGTGGAGTATTTTGAGGAGCAGGACGAGCCGACGATTATCTGTATGTTTGGAGATCATCAGCCTTCGGATTATATTACGAATCAGATCCGCAGGATCTGTGGCGTCTCAGATCCGGAGACGGTCGAGGAAATCCAGCAGGGGTATCGTGTGCCGTTTGTCATCTGGGCAAACTATGATCTTGAGTCCGAGTATTATGATGGCGTCAGCGTGAATTATTTAAGCAGTATTCTGCTGGAAGCGGCGGGAGTGCCGCTGACGGATTATCAGACCTATTTAAATGAACTGATGGAGACGCTTCCTGTCATTACCGCAAATGTATACCGTGACAGCAGCGGCACGTTCTATGCATGGAATACGGACGACACGTATGAGGATCTTCTGAATGAGTATCAGATGCTCGCCTATAACCATCTGGTTGACGTCAACCATCGGCTGGAATGGTTCTTCGGAGGCTGAACATAAAAAAGATAAATGAGGAGTAAACAGGTTATGAAAAACACGTTTGTGACGAAAGAACAGCTTGAGGAAATTTCGCAGCAGTACCCGACGCCGTTTCATCTCTATGATGAGGCGGGGATTCGTGAGAATGTCAAAGAGCTTTACGACGCTTTTTCCTGGAACAGGGGCTATAAGGAGTTTTTTGCGGTCAAGGCGACGCCGAACCCATACCTGATCAATATTCTGCATGAATACGGATGCGGCACGGATTGCTCCTCCATGACGGAGCTGATGCTTTCGGAGGCGATCGGGATTAAGGGGCAGGATATTATGTTTTCCTCGAACGACACGCCGTTGGAGGAGTTTAAAAAGGCGGCTGATCTCGGCGGGATCATCAATCTGGACGATATCACCCATATCGAAAAGGTGGAAGAGGCTGTGGGTGCTCTTCCGAAAACGATGTCCTGCCGCTACAATCCGGGTGGGCTTTTCAAAATCAGCAATGATATCATGGATAATCCGGGCGATGCAAAGTACGGTATGACGACTGAACAGATAGAGGAAGCGTTTCGTATCATGAAGAGTAAGGGTGTGGAGAAATTCGGCATCCATGCGTTTCTGGCGAGCAATACCGTGACAAATGACTATTATCCGCTTCTGGCGAAGGTTCTTTTTGAACTGGCTGTGAAGCTTCACAGAACGACTGGCGCGAAGATTAAATTCATCAATCTGTCCGGCGGCATTGGCATTCCGTACCGCCCGGATCAGGAGAAAAATGATATCTACAAAATTGCCCGCGGCGTAAAAAAGGTATACGAGGAGGTGCTTGTTCCGGAGGGAATGGGAGATGTGGCGCTCTATACGGAGCTTGGCCGTTATATGCTGGGACCATATGGGATCCTTGTGACACGGGCAATCAATGAAAAGCACACACATAAGGAATATATCGGTGTGGACGCCTGCGCGGCGAATCTGATGCGCCCTGCCATGTATGGCGCGTACCATCACATCACAGTTATGGGGAAAGAGAACGAACCCTGCGATCACATTTACGATATCACAGGATCGCTGTGCGAGAACAATGACAAATTCGCGATTGACCGCAAGCTCCCTGAGATTGAGATGGGAGATCTGCTCGTGATCCACGATACCGGAGCGCATGGGTTTTCGATGGGCTACAATTACAATGGACGCCTGCGCTCAGCGGAGGTGCTGCTTCAGCAGGATGGTACGACAAAGCTGATCCGCCGTGCGGAGACGCCGCGCGATTATTTTGCTACGTTTGATTTTAGCGATATTCTGAAAGATATGGTGTGGTGAAGTGCATAGTATTAGAG
>JAJQIE010000071.1 GCA_021199395.1 Lachnospiraceae bacterium
CTAAAAATATATCGAAGGATCCGTTTTTCTGAAAGCTTATTGGAAAGGCATGCTCCATTGTCAAATACTGGAGCAATACGCTCTGAACCATCTGTTTTTCTTAAAATCCCCCAGTTCCCATTATTTCTGTCGTTATTATTTATGAATATGTCAATCACAACACAGCCCCAGAAAAAATCAGAGAGTCCAGCAATGCTCCGCATGATGTCGTTTTCACGAAGATGAAGTATGAGTTCTTCCAAATTGACTGTATGCTGATCTCCTGTTTCACTAAAACTCCTGTCGAGTTTATCTGCTAATTCAGCATTAACAGCATTTTTTATTGTCCTTGTTTCCAGTAAAAGTTCATCGTCAGCCCGAAAATCTTTACATGCTACCACAAGCTTGTCATTTCTTATGCCAAGCACTGTTTCCTGCGCAGCAAAACCAAGAATCTGGTAAATATGGCTACCTATATATTCCGATAAAGGAGATGTGGTATAAGACAAATCGTCCACATTCTGCATACCTTTTGTTGTTTTGGGATATTTGACAATCCAATATTCCCCATTATAAATAATGCCATCTTTAAATCCAGCTTGCCCACTGTATGTCCCATGGCGTCCGCTCAATGGACAATCCGTAAGATCGACAATATCCGTCTTTAAATTAATTTCCATATATATACCTCAGCTCCATCAAATCCCACTGTTTCCTGGTTAAGTGTCCTTGCCTGTAAGCTTCCTTGCACATATTTCCGAGCAAATCTGCATAGTTATCGTAAGCATAGTTACCTTCCGCATTGAAACGTTCGCATTCGTCTGCAATCTCTTTTATATCCCGCGGCAATTCAAAATCAATTAATATATTTTCGTTTATCCAATTCATTCAAAACACCTTCCAGTCCGTTTTTCTATAATATACGCCTTATTTGTGATTTGTGAACCTCCCATGACTAAAGTCACGGGCTTCTTGCGACCTGCTTTACACTCCTCCTAAAGGCAAGGTAAGTAAAATCTTCAGAAGCCTTGCTCCGATAGTCAGGCATAGACCGCCGATACAAACGATCTACTAACTACTGCCAGATAATACAGCCTCATCTCAGAATGACGAACCCCGAAGGGAACGCCTCCCGCAAAGAGGTTAGTATCAGGCAGGGCTTATCTGTGCTCCAGCCCAAAGCGGGGCAATCAAGCAGGGGCACAGCAGGTTTCTACGCACATCCGGGGAACTTTTGTCCCCGTATGCGACCCGTCGGTTATGGATTTCCTCCGGGGTTTGAGGCACAGGGTGCCTCTTTACTGCCAGAGTGTCAGGCTCCCGCCGCCTGCTGTCCTGTCGGCTTATTATAAAAAGCCCAAAGGCTTTTTAACGTGTTTAAGGTATGGGAAGGCGCCTTCTCGGCATCGGGGATCAGTTTAATGATCTCCGCGTGATCCGTTTCTGAAGTCTCTGCCAGAAGGCTGCGGATAAAATATCTTGCCCCGATGTTGTAACTGGCACTCAGATCACAATTGTATTCCTTTCCATTCTGAAATGTACAGGTTTCTTTATTTGTGTAAGTTTCCGCCCGTCCGTCTTTAGGCATTGGCTTCTTTGTACCAAGGAGTGGAATCAATTGCCGGATTTCCCGTTTCGTCAGGTTCTTGCGCCCACGAATAATCCTGCCGCTACCGTCAAAGGCCAGGGCACTGGTCCCCCAGGCACAGATATGGCTGAACCGCATACCCGCACGGTGCGCACGATGCTCCACAATTTTCTGGATGGTGTTTTTCTTCCACATAGCAAGGCGCTGTTTCTTACGCCCGCGAAGCCGCCCTTTCATGTCCAGGAATTCGAACACGATGCAATCCACGTCATGGTCTGCGGCGAACTGGAAGATGGCGGCAGCGATATGCCGTGCCAATTCATCATTGAGCCGTTTGGCATACGCCCAGGCATTTTTCACAGCACCATTTTTGTTCCCATATTGTCGCTGCAGTTTGCGGATGCGGTTCAGTATACGGTAGATCAGGTCTTTTTCACTGGGGAAATCAATAAACGCTCTCGCCAAGACAGTTCCATGAGCATCCATAATACAGCAAACCGCATCTTTATTGATGCCAAGGTCAACAGCACATATTTTTTGATCCTGGATTGCTTTGTCGGGGAAATGAACGGTTTCGGTAAAAGCGAAACGGAGCTGCCAGGAACCATGTCTCTTTTCGAGGGTCGGGGCAGACATATTCGCATGCCAGAAATATTTTTGAATATACTTAAGATCTGTCTGACGCAGGGGAAGATCCATCCAAACCCAGTCTTTCCCGTCAAACAGCTTGATTTGGGCAGGGGCACCCGCTTTTGCGGCCTTATACATATTGTCCTTGTAGAAAGTCGGGCAGGCATGCCGTTTTGCGGTCAGCTTAGGCTCCGCCCCCTGTTTGCCGCCGGCAACCCAGTTTTCGTAGTTACTGACATAACTGCTGACATCACCCATCGCATCTTTGACGCAGGCGCGGCGGAAATAACTGGGCATTTTATAAAACTGATCGTCAAAATCGCAGATCGCAGTATGGGTTCCCGCTGTATGAACCAGCGCATCCGTATAATTAAAGCGCGGATCCCCGGCAGGTACAGCGCAGATATCTTTCCAATGTTCATAGATGACGGGAATTAGATATTCCAGAGCATCACGGTAAATCTTTGTAGTGACCCGCAACGGCCTGGCTAATCGACGACCAACAATTTTTACGTCATAGCTCGATGTGATTTGCATGCTCAGTCACCTCCTTGGCTGCCGTTCTTGCTTTAACGCTGTTTTTGCGTTTCGATATATCTTGTGATCTGCTCCTGGCTGCGGTCACTTACTGTTACCACAAAATAAGACGGATTCCACAAATGCCCGCCCCAAAGCTGCCCCTTCATTTCCGGATGAGCCAGAAACAGCCAACGGGCTGAATTCCCTTTGAGAATCTTTATGGCATCTGATAGCCTGAGCTGCGGTTTGCACGAGACCAGCATATGGATATGATCCGGCATGACTTCCATCGCCAGGATATCCATTTGTAAATCGCCTGCGGTCTTCTGCAGGTATGCCGACAGTTCTGTCTCTATGCCGCCTTGAAAAATCGCCTTTCTGTATTTCGTACACCACACGATATGATACATGAGCGAATATACATACCCGCGACCATGCGTTACATCTTTTTTTATAAGGGATTCGAGATTTTCTTCCATATTTATATTATACCATATGTATCCTATTTTGCAAGTGATTGTAATGGCTTAAATATAAAACTCCTATAAACATACAAAGAGCGCCTAACTCATGACTAAAGTCACGAGAGTGCGGCGCTTAAACTTCAAGATTTTTCCGACGATCAGCACCGATCGACCCCCATGTCAGAGCTTCCGAAGCCTGTTTTTTTTCTGGCGGAGGGACTGGCAAGACCCACTGTTCCTATGGCCGCAGCCAATACCGTCACTCCTATCATTAAAAATGTTATACGCTTCATCGAAATTTCCCCTCTTTCTGCAGTATTAGTTTTAAATTATACGCACAGCCCATACAGCATCACTCCAGATCCCGGAGGTGATAATGCCAACCCTTGAATTTGCCGCATGAACAACCTGTCCATTTCCAATATACAATGATACATGGTATACATAGCCATCTTCTGCATAAAAAATCAAATCTCCCGGTTCAGCCTGGGAAACCGGGATCTGTGTGCTGCACACGGACTGCGATGCTGCGACACGCGGAAGGGAATACCCGAAATGTGCGTAAATACTCTGTACGAATCCGGAACAGTCAGCCCCGTTTGTCAGGCTTGTCCCTCCCCATACATACGGATTCCCGACAAACTGGAGCGCATATTCTACCACCTGTTCACGCAGTATGGCAGTCTGATCTGCTGCATCCACGGAGGTAACAGTATAATAGCAGGCACTATTATCCTCAGGGGTTACAAGCACTTTTGCAAGGTCAAATCCGGACTCACCAATCGTTACAACCTTATTCTGTGCTACGCTGCCCATAACAAGGCTGTCTTTACGGACAAATCCGCGGGCGTCGCCAGACTCAACAAACACCCATTCGCCATCATCCGCAAGGATATAGCATAGCCCGCACGCACTTAATGTGCCGATTACGGGAGATTCGCCCTCTTTGCCCTCATAGATATTTATATCGCTTCCAGCCAGCGCATAAATTTTCTCAACAACTACATCCTGTACAGTTGTGTGCGTATAGGTAAATGCGGCATTGTCATAATATGGAACGATTTCAACAGCCGTTTCGCTGCCATCATCCACAAACCGCAGGGCATCGTCCCCGACAATGAGCGATTCTGCTTTCACAAAACCGCGCACCTTCCCGGATTCCACATAATACCATCCATCGTCTGCATCGTCCAGGATATAAC
>JAJQIE010000176.1 GCA_021199395.1 Lachnospiraceae bacterium
GTTCAGAAATTTGCCGAAAACAATGCGCTTCGCGGCAAGCTTCAGGTTCGCGGTGCGATCCACGATACAGGGGCTCTTTCCGCCAAGCTCCAGCGTCACCGGCGTCAGATGCTCCGCCGCGCGGCGCATCACCTCCCGCCCCACAGACTTGCTGCCGGTAAAGAAAATGTAATCAAACCGCTCCCGCAGCAGATACTGGTTCTCCTCGCGTCCGCCGGTGATCACCGCGACATACGACTCGTCAAAGCATTCCCCGATCAGCTTCGCGATCAGTCCGCTCGTGTTCGGAGAATACGCGCTCGGCTTCAAAACAACTGTGTTTCCAGCCGCCAGCGCGTCCACAAGCGGCTCCATGGAAAGCATAAACGGATAATTCCAGGGACTCATCACCAGCACGACCCCATAAGGCGACGGCTTCTCAAAGCTGTGAGAATGGAACTGCGCCAGCGGAGTCCATACCGTCTTTTCCCGCGCAAAGCCGCGCGTATGCTTCTGCATATAGCTGATCTCGCTCAGAGTCAGCCCTGTCTCGCACATATATCCCTCAAAGGCGCTTTTTCCAAGATCCTTTTTTAGCGCTTCCCCGATCTCCCGCTCATGTCTCTGAATACAGGATTTCAGGCGTCCGATCGCCTTCAGGCGAAATTCCACATCCAGCGTAACACCGGAAGAAAAATAAGCCCGCTGTTTCTCTACGATTCCTTTTATCTCAGCTTCTGTCATTCATCCGCTGCTCCTTTCTATTTTGTGACCTGGAAAAAGTTCTCGGCGCTTACGGCAGCAAGCTTCGCAAGTCAACTGCAAAAAATCCGATCAGGAAATTATTCCATGACCTGATAATAAAACCTCTCCAGCTCCTTCGCGTCCATCAGCACCGGCACCGGGTACAGCGGATTCGCCTCCTTATCCGCATAACGCGCCAGCCTGGGGGAATATCCTCCTCCCAGAGCTGCGGCACGGTATCGCCGATCCCAAACCGTTTTTTCATATCCTTAATTGCCTGGATAAACGCCTTTGCCGCTTCGTCCTCCGGCGTCGTTTCATCCGCGATACCCGCTGCCAGAGCCAGCTTTTTCAGCTTTCCATAAATCACAGAGCCATAGGCCTCCAGCACAAACGGAAGCAGAATCGCGTTCGCAAGCCCGTGCGGGACATTGTACTGGCCGCCCAGCGAATGCGCGACGGCGTGAACATATCCGACGTAGGATTTCGTGAACGCGCATCCCGCATAGTAAGAAGCGCGAAGCATATTTTTTCTGGCTTTTTTATTGTTACCGTTTTGATAGGCTTCATCCAGATTCTCAAAGATCAGCTTTACAGCCTCTTCCGCATTTCTGCGCGTCCCGCGGGTCGTCGTATTGCCAATGTAGGCCTCCACGGCATGAGTCAGAGCGTCCATACCGGTAGTCGCAGTGACAAAGGGCGGCAGGCTCAATGTCACCTTAGGATCCAGCACCGCATAATCTGGAATCAGGCAGAAATCATTGATCACATACTTGTGGCGCGTCCCGGCATCCACGATCACACAGGCCAGCGTCGTCTCACTCCCTGTCCCCGCGGTCGTCGGCACCGCGATCAGCAGCGGCAGCCTTTTATGCACCCTCAGGATCCCCTTCATCTTTTCCAGTGGCTGCCTCGGCTTTGCCGCCCGCGCCCCCACCGCTTTCGCGCAGTCCATACTGGAACCGCCGCCGAATCCGATGATCGCCTCACAAAACTGCGCATGGTAAAGCTCCAGCGCCTCATCGACATTCTCCGTGGTGGGATTCGCCGCCGTCTTATCATATATCGCATAAAATATGCCATTGTCCGCAAGCGCCCGCTCCAGATCGCCGGTCAGCCCCAGCTTCGCAATCCCCGGATCGGTAACAATCAGCACACGGCTGCATTTCTTCTTATTTAACACCTCTGGAACCTGCCTCACAGAACCCAGTATCTTAGGGTTCCGGTAAGGCAAAAACGGCAGGGCAATCTTAAAGACCGTCTGAAAAGAACGGCAGTACAGTTTTCTGAACCTGTTCATGGAAAAAGCACCTCTCTTGCATGGAGATTTTATATCTCAATACAATGATGGTAACAACAAAATCGGAACTTGTCAATCCGTCTCTGATATGATTTTATTACTGTTCACACCCATGCCACGCACTTGCTGCGTGGCATGGGCGAAGACATAGAGCGTTCGGGCATCCGGCCCATCGCGAAGCGATTTTAAATGGCCGGATGCCGTTGCAGGTCACACCTGTAGAGACAGAAATAGCGTAAATTTGGTCAAGATGTGACCTGTAACATGATTTTTGTAATCGGAAACCACAGAAAAGAGGGAGCACACACCTGTCCGCAGGCGCGTACGCTCCCTCTTTTTCAAATACTGCTTTTACATCGTAGTGGTGCAGCGAATGCCGCTGCATGGGGATTTATTATACTATGATTCCAGTTCCTAAAAACACTCAGAATTCGATCATGATGTCTTCCGGCTGGATACTACGTCAAAGATTACCGCGATCAGCAGCACCGCGCCCTTTACCACGTACTGCCAGGAATCGCCGATACCCATGATCGACATACCCATATTGATAACGCCGAGCAAAAGCGCACCGATGACAACGCCGCCGATCGTACCGCTGCCGCCGTATGCGGAAGCGCCGCCAATAAAGCAGGAGCCGATCGCGTCCATCTCAAAGGAGTTACCGGTAGAACCGTTTACGGAACCGACACGAGCCAGGCAGAGCAGGCCGCAAAGGCCGGCCAGAAGTCCCATGTTCGCGTACGCGATAAAATAAACCTTATCCGTGTTGATACCGGAGAGCTTCGTCGCCTTTTCATTGCCGCCTACCGCATAGAAATACCGTCCGAACGCGGTCTTTGAAGTGATGAAATTGTAGATCAGGCAGATCGCCACGACCCATACCAGCATAACGGAAATACCCTTGTACTGACAGAGCATATTGCAGTACCACAGCAGCAGAACCGAGATCACGGCAGCGCTTCCAAAATCAGCGACCGCACTGTTCTGGCGATAACCCTTCTTTGCCTTGCTTGCGCGGGAAGAAATCTTCATATAGAAAATAATGATTACCGCGATCGCGCCGATCACCAGCGGCGACAGCGTCCGCGTGTCTGTATCCAGACCGGGGATTTTAATATACGCGGTAAAGATGTTCAGGAACGCCTTGTTCTGAACCGATACGGTCTTGCTGTTCAGTACCAGACGGCCAAAGCCGCGGAAGATGAACATACCGCCCAGTGTAGTAATGAACGGAGGAATCCGCACATAGCCGATCCAGAAGCCCTGCCAGATACCGCACGCAAGCCCGATCAGCAGGCAGATAAGGATGGTCAGATATACATTCCATCCATAATTGGAAATCAGTACAGCGGCAATACCGCCGACCAGACAGATCACAGAGCCGACAGACAGGTCGATGTTACCTCCGGTCAGGATGCACAGCAGCATACCACAGGCCATAACCAGCACATAGCCGTTCTGGAGCATCAGGTTTGACATATTCTGCGGATACAGCAGACGTCCGTCCGTCAGAAAATAAAACAGAATAAATACGACGACAAGGGCAATGACCATTGTATACTTTGTGAAAAAACTCTTTACACTAAGCCTGCCCGTGTCCTGAACAGTGTTTTTGTTCGCCATGGAAAACACACTCCCTTTCTTTAATTTCCGGTACTTATGATATAGCTCATGATTTCTTCCTGCGTTGTGTTCTTTGCCTCCACCTCGCCGCAGAGCTCCCCTTCATTCATGATATAAATGCGGTCGCACATACCGATCAGCTCCGGCATTTCGGAAGAAATCATGATGACGGATTTTCCGTTGTCCACCATCTGATTGATCAGGCAGTAAATATCATATTTGGCGCCGACGTCAATACCACGGGTCGGCTCATCGAGAATCAGCACATCCGGTTCTGAGAACATCCACTTGCCGAGCAGCGCCTTCTGCTGGTTGCCGCCGGAGAGGTTGCCGATCATCTGCTCGATGGAAGGCGTCTTTGTACCCATCTCCTCGGTCATCTGCTCCGCCGCCTTCTTTTCCGCCGTGGAATCGATGATTCCGTTATTACATACCTTATCAAGACGGGCCAGAGTCGTGTTAAACCGGATGGATTCTCCCAGAATCAGTCCATTGGTCTTCCGATCCTCTGTCACATAGGCGATCTTATTGTGAATCGCCTGTTCAGGCGTCTTCAGTTCCACCTTTTTACCGTTCAGATAAATCTCGCCGGAAATATCCGTGCCATAGCTTCGGCCGAAAATCGACATGGCGAGCTCTGTACGCCCCGCGCCCTGCAGCCCGGAAAATCCGACCACTTCCCAATTATGTACCGAGAAAGAGATGTTGTCGACCACGATCTATTC
>JAJQIE010000107.1 GCA_021199395.1 Lachnospiraceae bacterium
TTCCATTTCTGATGCTTCACATTCCGGCTCCGGTTTTCTTTCTATTATTCATATTTTCGGTCTGGTAAAAATATTCATTACATGACCCTTTTTATTCCGAAAATAATCAGGCTCGTCCATGTTATTTCCAGGTATATTTTATATTTTACATTGTCTATTCTGGAATTCTGTGCTAGAATATGTTCCACAAAATACCTTTTAAATAAGTAAAGGAAAATATACAAATGAACACACAGACAACAGCAAATACAACTATTTCACAGGAGGATATCCGGATACCCGGCCGTGTCTCCGGCATTCTGGTTCATCCGACCTCTTTCCCCTCGCCATACGGGATTGGCGATCTCGGTCCGGGCGCATATGATTTTATTGACTTTCTGGCTGCTTCCGGCCAGCATTTATGGCAGACGCTGCCGCTGGGTCCTACCGGCTACGGGGATTCCCCCTATCAGGGGCCTTCCGCTTTTGCGGGACAGCCGCTTCTGATCAGTCCGGACAGGCTGATCGAGCAGAACCTGCTCACAAAGGAGGATCTGGAGGATATGCCCGTCTGGGATGAGGACAAGGTTGATTACGGTCCCGCCATTGCGTTTAAGACCTCCCTTCTGAAAAAGGCGTGGGCTTCCTTCCTGCACACGCCGGACAAGACCATGATTGAGAATTTTGAAGCATTCTGCGATGCGGAAAAGGACTGGCTCGACGACTATGCACTGTTTATGGCCTGCAAGGACGACCAGAAAGGCCTCTCCTGGCTGGAATGGGAGGACGGACTTCGCGATCCCTCTGAGAAAGAAAAAAAGCTTCTGCGTCAGAAATTTTCTGAACAGATCCAGTATTACAGCTTTATGCAGTTTCTGTTTCAGGAACAGTGGGACGACCTGCGCAGCTACGCGCATGAAAATCAGATACAGATCATTGGCGATATTCCTATTTTTGTATCTACTGACAGTGCGGATGTGTGGAGCGGCAAGAAGCTGTTTCAGCTCAATGAAAAGGGCTATCCGAGCCAGGTGGCAGGAGTTCCACCCGACTATTTCAGCGCGACGGGACAGCTCTGGGGAAATCCGCTTTATGACTGGGATTACCACGCGGAGACCGGCTATCAATGGTGGATTCGCCGGGTGCGCCGCCAGCTTGCGCTGACGGATTATCTGCGCATCGACCACTTCCGGGGCTTTGAGGCATATTGGTCCGTACCGGCCGATGAGGAGACTGCTGTGAACGGTCAGTGGGTCAAAGGTCCCTGTGAAAAGCTGTTTCAGGCGATTGAAAAGGAGCTCGGAGATCATCTGCCGATTTTCGCGGAGGATCTGGGCGTCATTACGCCGGAGGTCGAGCATCTGCGCGACTCGCTCGGATTTCCGGGCATGAAGGTGCTGCAGTTCGGCTTCGGCGATATGAACGACACCACTTATATTCCGTTTTACTATACCACGACAAACTGCATCTGCTACACCGGCACGCACGACAATGACACGACGGTTGGCTGGTACAGGGCGCAGCCGGATATCGTCCAGGACCGCATCCGCCGGATGGCAAATGTCGATGGCAGCAATGTCGGCCATGATTTTATCTGCTTCGCCATGGGCAGCATTGCCAGATACGCGATCTTCCCGATTCAGGATCTGCTGCAGCTTGGCAGTGAAGCGCGTATGAACACCCCAGGCGTCGCGATGGCGAACTGGGCGTTCCGCTTCAAAGACGGCGATCTTCATAAAGGCCTCCAGGACTGGCTCCTTGAGACGACGAAGCTGTATGGGAGATATTACGAATGATACGCACGATTCTGATTATACTGTTTGTTATATGCTTTCTGATCCTGTCCATTCCCGTTTTTCTCGTGGAATGGCTGCTCGGAAAGGTCAATCCCAGGGCGCGGGAAATCAGCTCTCTTCGAATCGTTCAGTGGGCTTTGAAGGTCATTGCCTGGCTGTCCGGTGTGAAGCTTACGGTAATCGGGGAGGAAAATATCCCAAAGGACGTCCCGGTCCTGTATATCAGCAATCACCGCAGCTATTTTGATATCATACTTACCTATGCGCGCTGTCCGCGGCCGACCGGCTATGTCGCAAAAAAAGAGATGCTGAAGATTCCGCTGCTTTCGCGCTGGATGAAAATCCTGCACTGCCAGTTCCTGGACCGGAAGGATATCCGCGCCGGTCTGAAGACCATACTCGAAACGATCGAGCTGGTAAAAAGCGGGGTTTCCATCACGATTTTCCCGGAGGGGACGCGGAGCAAGGGGGAAAGTGAGCTGGATATGCTTCCTTTCCACGAGGGTTCCTTCAAGGTGGCGACAAAGACAGGCTGCCCGATCATCCCGATCGCGATCACCGGCTCCTCCGCCATCTTTGAGGATCACTTCCCATCTGTTCACGTCGTCCCGGTGACGATTGAGTATGGCGCTCCCATCTATACCTCCACTCTGCCAAAGGAAGACCAGAAAGCGCTTGGGCAGTATATACAGAATGTGATCAAAGAAATGCTAAAGGCACATGCGGGATGAGCAGCGAAGCTGCTGAATTCCACTCACACCTGTGTACAATCAATCGGATAGGGGAACGCTTTTCTCCCCTGTCCGTCGTGCCAGGCGTGAGCAGCGAAGCTGCTGAATCCCACTCACGCCTGTGTACATAAGAAAACAGGAGACAGCTCTTCGCACCGGAAGCCACCTCCTGTTTTTCTTATTCTTCGGGCTCTGCAGCCGCTTTTTCATATTCATCTAAAATAATCTGCTGTATCCGCTCGCGTGTCTCAGAGTTAATAGGATGTGCGATATCACGATACTCGCCATCCGCAGCCTTCCGACTGGGCATCGCTATAAATAAACCCTTTTCTCCTTCGATTACCTTGATATCATGTACTACGAATTCATCATCCAGCGTAATGGACACGATGGCTTTCATCTTGCCCTCTTTCGCCACTTTTCTAACTCTTACGTCGGTTATTGTCATTGACCTTTCCCCCATGTTACTCTTGCATTTCGTTCAGGTCACATCCAGGCCAGTGCATCCGGTCGCATGTCAGGCTGGTGTGACAGGTCATGACATATATCCTTTCCGCCGCACACTAAGGATCTGTCGCTAAACTCCTATGCCCGCTTTGCGGCGCCACTAAATATAAAAGTCGATCGCGCCGGAGCACAGGATTTCGCGACAACTCCTAAACGGA
Organism: Lachnospiraceae bacterium; assembly: GCA_021199395.1. Lineage (GTDB taxonomy): Bacteria > Bacillota > Clostridia > Lachnospirales > Lachnospiraceae > Choladousia. The sequence continues at coordinate 3,172 of JAJQIE010000107.1, forward strand.
GATACAATAACTGCACATCATCTTCACAGCCTAAAACAAATACTACATAACATATCTTTCGTCTGATTCAATCACGATCCTCACCCCATCTTCGCCTGTGATATGGGCATTTGCGCGAATGGTACCGCGGCTCTCAACAATGCAGTTTTCCAGATAAACATTGTCGCCCAGATAGACATCGTTGAGGACGATCGAATTCTTAATCACACAGTTGTTTCCGACAAACACCTTTTTGAAAATCACGGAATTTTCCACAGTGCCATTGATAATACAGCCATTGGCAATCAGGCTGTTTCTCACATCACTGCCCGGATTGTACTTGGCCGGCGGATTGTCGTCCACCTTCGAATGTACATCCGGATGCTCATGGAAGAAATAATCACGAACATCCTTTTTCAGAAAGTCCATGTTTGTCTGGTAATAGGAATCCACCGAAGCGATGTTGCTCCAGTATCCCTGCATCCTGTATCCGTAAATACGCTTGACATCCCTGTACCGGATCAGGACGTCTCTCACGAAATCATGGCGCTCCTCCAGCACTGCCTGCTCGACCAGCTCAATCAAAAGCCTGCGTCGGATCACATAGATCCCGCACGATACGGTATGGGATGCCGCCGCCATCGGTTTTTCATCAAACTGAACGATCCGGCTGTCCTCGTCCATCCGCACCAGGCCAAACCGGGTGACATCCTCCGTCGCCGGAAGCTCCTTGCAAACCACTGTAATATCCGCTTTCTTTGCGATATGATATTCCAGCACCTTCGCGTAATCCAGCTTGTATACGCCGTCACCGGAAGCGATCACAACATATGGCTCATGGCACTGCCGCAGGAAATCCAGATTCTGATGGATCGCATCAGCGGTTCCCCTGTACCAGTAGCTGTTGTCCACGGTGAGCATCGGCGGGAACACAAACAGTCCCCCCTGCTTTCTTCCAAAATCCCACCACTTTGAGGAGCTCAAATGCTGGTCCAGCGACCTGGAGTTGAACTGTGTCAGCACAGCCACCTTCTGTATGTTTGAATTTGACATGCTGCTCAGTGCAAAATCAATGGCTCTGAAGCTGCCGGCAATCGGCATGGCCGCTATGGCACGCCGGTTTGTAAGCTCTCTCATCCTGTAGCTGTTGCCGCCAGCCAAAATCATCCCCACTGCTCTCATTGCGCATCACCTGCCTTTCCACAGCTTTCCTC
>JAJQIE010000246.1 GCA_021199395.1 Lachnospiraceae bacterium
CATATACGCCGTCCACAGATTTCGCCAGCAGGATCAGCTCCGCCTCGATCTCAACCGCGCGAAGCACGGTCGCCGTATCCGTTGAAAAATACGGATGTCCGGTACCTCCCGCAAAGAAAACTACCCTGTGCTCCGCAAAACAGTCGTTCACCCGATCTTTACTGAACAGCTCTGTAAACGCCCCGCACACAAACGGCGTCATCACCGCGGTCTTTATCCCGGCCGAGCGGAAAATCTCCGACACATAAAGACAGTTCATCACGGTCGCAAGCATACCAATCTGGTCGGCCTTTGTACGGTCAATATTCTCGCTGGACCGCCCTCTCCAGAAATTGCCGCCGCCTATCACGATGCCGATTTCCATCCCCTGATCCACCAGCGTTTTTACCTGCGATGCGACTTTCATAACCGTCGGCTCGTCAAATCCGGTCTTTTTTTCGCCCGCAAGCGCCTCTCCGCTCAATTTCAAAAGAACCCTTTTCATTGTGCTTCTCCTTTTTATCCGGTTTTTTCAGGGAGCCAGTATGCACGCGCCTCTTATACCGGAGGAAAACCGCACGCAGCAGCTCCCTGCGCAAATATACAGTAAATCCCCATGCAGCAGTTATCGCTTCACTGTCATTAAAAGAAAATGACTCATGTCGTTTCCTCTGATTAATGATTATACCATAAACAGCCGCAAAATCCACTACATTTTTACCGGGTTTTCTTTTTTGTCCTGCGGTTCATGTAGATTTCCGACAGCCTTTTCATCCCAATGCGGAGATATCGGAAGGTCGGCTCTGTAATAATCGCAAAGATCACAAGCAGCATCATACATCTTCTGGAAATGCTGGTAATTCCAAAAAGTCCGCGCATAAAGATCATGCAGTAGATCAGGCCGGCCATCATCACTAACCAGAGCAGCCAGTGGAATTTTGTCATCGGAGAAGCGATCTGATAAAGCACCATCATACCCACGATCGCCAGCACGATTGTGCACGCCGTAGAAACGTCTGTCTCACCCACTCCAAATTCCACGCAGAACAGATACAGTCCGCTGACCACGATAAAATCCGTAAGTCCGCCCGGAAGCGCTTTGAAAAGCACGTTGCTCAGGAAATGACCCTTGATCGGATCCGTGTTCCATTCCAGCGACATGACAAAAGCCGGAGCGCCGATCGTAAACAGGCTGATCAGTGAAATCTGCGACGGCTCCAGCGGATAATTTACGGCAAAGATAATCGACAGCACTGACATCAGCAGTGAGAAAATATTTTTCACCAGGAACAGGCTGGAGGTTCGCTCGATATTATTTACCACACGGCGGCCCTCCGCCACCACAGACGGCATTTTTGAAAAGTCTGATTCCAGAAGCACAAGCTGGGATACCTGCGCCGCGGCATCACTTCCGGAAGCCATCGCGATACTGCAGTCCGCATCCTTGAGTGCGAGCACATCATTCACACCATCGCCAGTCATCGCTACCGTATGTCCGGCGTCCTTGATCGCGCTGACCAGAGTACGCTTCTGCTCCGGCGTCACACGGCCGAAAACCGTATATCGGACAGCCGCCGCGCGCAGCTCCTCCTCCTCGTACAACGCAGAGACGTCCACATACTGATCCGCATTGCGGATCCCCGCTTCCTTCGCCACCTCTGAGACCGTTACCGGATTGTCCCCTGAAATTACCTTGATCTCTACGCCCTGCTCCGCAAAATAAGAGAAGGTCTCTTTCGCATTCTCGCGGATCGGATTTGCCAGTAAAATCATGCTGATCGGCTCCACCGGCATGTCGAGCGCTCCACCCGTCAGCGTTCCCTGACACCGTGCAAACACAAGCACCCGAAATCCCTGATGGCTGTACCGCTCTATGGATAACGCGTACTTCGAATAATCCTCACGCAGAATATATTCCGGGGCCCCCAGCACATAACCGATCCCGGCAAAAACAGCGCCGCTGTACTTATACTGAGAGGAGAAGGAAAATACCTGCTCCGGCCGCTGGCCGGTCCGCTTGCGGAAATGCTCTTTGATCGCCTTCATCGTGATATTGTCCACCGCCATCGCCGCGGCAAAATCACCCATGGCAAGCTCCGCCTCCGCAGCCTCCTCCGGAGTAAATTCCGCTTCCTCCGTATCGGAAGTCTTCCCCGAAGCGTGCTCCAGAACTGCGGCTGATTTTTTAAAGCCTTCCCGTATGGCTTCCGTATCTCCGGCTGATTTTTTAAAGCCTTCCCGTATGGCTTCCGTATCTCCGGCTTCCGTCCCGATCTCCGTCGAAGCGGATTCCGGGCTTCCCGTCACCCTTCCAGATCCCTCCGTCCCGGATTCAGCACTCCCCGTGACTTTCGCGGAATTCTCCGCCGCAGAAGCTGCGCTTCCGGGGTCGCCTCCGGATGGGCGCTCTTTCCCCTCCGCCGAAACCGACGGGCGCAGCGGAACCATGCGTTTCACCGTCATGGTATTGTCCGTAATCGTTCCCGTCTTGTCCACACAGAGCACATCCGCCCGCGCCAGAGTCTCGATGCATTTCATATCATGTACAAGCACCTTTTTCATGGCAAGACGCGCGACGCTCGCTGCCAGTGCGACATTTGCAAGCAGATACAGCCCCTCCGGAATCATACCTATAATAGCCGCCACCGTAGCGGTCACACTGTCCCTCGCGCCGGATTCATTAATAAAATACTGCTGGCTGAACAGAATAATGCCGATCGGGATAATCAGGATCCCGACAATCTTCACCAGCCGGTTCAGAGAACGGATCATCTCCGAAGACTCGGCGTCATTCATCTTCTTCGCTTCCTGGGCAAGCTGGGAAACATAGGAATCCTTCCCCACCTTTTCCAGACGCGCACGGCATTCGCCGGACACTACAAAGCTGCCAGATAAAAGAGTATCGCCCTTTTTCTTTGAAATCTGATCCGCCTCGCCTGTGATCAGCGACTCGTTGACCAACACTTCTCCATCATCGACAACGGCGTCCGCGGGAATCTGATTGCCGGCGGAAAAAACCACGATATCATCCAGAACCAGCTCTTCCGCCGGAATAACCTTCTCCCTGCCATCCCGCACGACCTTGCTCTTTGGCGCATTCAGAATGTTTAAATTATCCAGAACCTTCTTCGCGTGCAGCTCCTGTATGATCCCGATCAGCGTATTCGCCGCAACGATCGGTAAAAAGGTCATATCCCGAAACGACCCGACAAGGATCAGCAAAATCGCGATACCGAAAAAAATCAGATTAAAATAAGTAAAAAGATTGCTGTAGATGATCTCCTTTTTAGACTTTGACGGAGACTCCTGGGCAGTATTTACCAGACCGCGAAAAACACGGTCGTCCACCTGCGCCTGCGTCAGCCCTGTCTCAGACGCGGGCGTATAGCGCTCAAGCGGTATGATATTGTCCGGAATCCGCAGCTCCTCCGGTACTACCTGGGTATCTACGAGCTTTGAACGAAACGATTTGATATTAGTCCAGAGACTTCTGCCAGATGATTTTTCTCTTTCGATGATATCTGTTGCCTCCCCCACCTCAAGCTCAGACACTTCTTCCGATGCTTCTTTCTTTTCTGAACTTTTTTCAGGCTCAAAAGCGTCTTCCCTGTCAAGTCTGTCCACAATCCTGTCCTCTTTACTCTTTCTGTCAGTTTCGAAGCCATTCTATCATAACTGATACTATTTTATAACCCTGTAATTTCTAAAAAATTCTAAAAGTTTCTTAAACTGAAAGGCCGCTGTTTTGAACCGCCATGTCAGAAAAAGGGACTGCCGGAAAAGGCAGTCCCTTGCTCAGTCAGACATTTTGATTATTCAGCGCCATAAAGCGTAATCAGCTTGTTCAGATACTCATATCTTTCCTTCGCGTACTCTTCGGACTTCGTAAAGAGCTTCTCCGCTCTCTCCGGATTCGCGCGCTTCAGAGAATTGTAGCGAACCTCGCCGTCGAGGAACTCCTTGTAATCCTCTGTCGGAGCCTTGGAATCCAGAGTAAACGCAGCCTTGCCCTCTGCCCTGAGCGCCGGATTGTAGCGGAAGCAGTGCCAGTAACCGGCCTTCACAGCCAGCTCTTCCTCTGTCTGCGCCTTGCTCATGCCCTTCTTGATGCCGTGGTTGATACACGGAGCATACGCGATAATCAGCGACGGTCCCGGATAAGCTTCAGCCTCAGAAATCGCCTTTACAGTCTGGTTGAAGTCAGCGCCCATTGCGATCTGCGCTACGTATACATAACCATAGCTCATTGCGATAGAAGCCATATCCTTCTTCTTGGTCTCCTTGCCGCCTGCCGCGAACTGCGCTACAGCGCCGGTCGGCGTAGACTTCGAAGACTGTCCGCCTGTATTGGAATATAGCTCGGTATCAAATACCATGATATT
>JAJQIE010000146.1 GCA_021199395.1 Lachnospiraceae bacterium
CATTTCTCAAGGAGCTCCGGCCTCTCGTCATTGGTCGTGTCAGCCGGGATGGAATCCGTCGCTACGGAAAGTGCAGCATCGCCCTCTCCGCTCACGATCGCCAGCGCAAGGTCAAACGCTTCCTGCGCATGCTCGGAATTCGCGCTCACGGAGATTCCCTGCGCGCCAACCATCATCGCCTCTGTGCCGTCTACGCCGTCGTCTACAGCCGGATAAGAGAACATACCCCATTCAAGGTCGGAATCCGTATTGCCTTCGATCTCAGCCGGAACCCAGGACGCGTTCACTACCATAGCGGTCTGGCCATAGCCCACTTCATTTTCACCCTCCGGATAAGCGCCCGGCGCATACTCGGAAAGATATCCGTTGTCAACAAGCGTCTGCATATCCTCAGCCATCTTCAGGACCGCTTCGTTCTCAGCCCAGTCGCCGTTGTTTACGATCTCTTTTACGCCATCCTGTCCGACATATCTTGCCAGATGGTAGCCGAGATTCAGATTGATATACGCGTCGTCCAGTGTCAGCGGCGTATAGCCCGCATCCAGAATCGCCTGGCAGACATCAAGGAATTCCTCCCAGGTCGTCGGCTCCTCTACGCCAACCTCATCAAAAATCGCCTTGTTATAGAAAATACCTGAAATATACGGCTGATACGGAAGGCATACAAGAGCGCCGTCCGCCCATCCCGTAACTGCGGAGGTAAGGGATTCATTGGACAGGCTCGCGTAATCCGCTGCATCCGCCATGTCTGTCAGATCCAGCGCATAGTCCGCAAACGTCTGGGAAAGCCTCTGGAAGTCATCCTCATACAGATCAATCGTCTCGCCCGCATCCAGAGACGCCGCGATCAGTGTCGTGATATCGCGTCCCTTCCACTCAACATTTACCGTAACGCCTGTCGCTTCTTCATAATCGTCGATAATCTCCTGGATCGCGATCGCCTGATCCTCCCCCTCTGTCCACATGGACCAGTAGGTGATCGTCACGCCCTCTTCCGCGGATGCCGCCACAGGAACCACTCCCACTACCATAGCGGAAGCAAGCGCTACGCTTAAAACCTTCTTCATGCTCATAAAACTGTTCCTCCTTCTTTGAGAATGATAGGAAACGACGAATGTCGCTTCAAAACAGATTTGTCATTTTCTCAATGAATCTGTTTTTTTCTGAACATTATTTTAGCACTTTTGTACAAATCGTATTTGCACGATTATCCGTTTGTTTTGCATGATCGGTTATTTATTTTGTATATTTTTACCATTCCTGAATGCTTTCCCACAGAATTGCCCCAGGTGCCAGCCGATAATCCGTTTTCCTTCCGTCCCCGTCGAAGACCGCTGTTTCCTGTACTTCTGCGGTGTTATTCAGTATCGCGTACCTGCCCGCATCCGGATATGCATGCACCTCGCACGCCGGATTCGACGCAAACCACCGATACAGCCGCTCCTGCTTCCCCGCCGCATAGCAGAGTGCCCGGAGCAGCAGCCTGGTGTTCGAAAAGCTGTAGGGAAGCCCGGCCAGATAGACGCCACAGCCCTTTCCATAGGGATGGGCTGCCGCATGTACTTCGCCATCCGAATACTCGATGATCTCTGTGTCAGGCTCCGTCGCATAGATATTCCGCATACTCTCGCCAAAATCAAAACCAGAAGTATCGGCGCTTTGGTAACGCCCCCTCGCTTCGCTCGGCGGCAGATCGCGCCGATCATTCCAGTGCGCTCCGCGCAGATCGGCGCTTATATAATGCTCAGGATCTGCCATGGTAAAGTATTTATCAGTGGAAAGGGTAAAGCCAAGCTCCTTGTCTACGCCCAGCACATCGGCAAGCTGGAAGTAACGGCCGTTTGCATGGCAGGCGGTCGGCTCTCCCACGCCCAGGAAGCCGCCTCCCTCGTAAACCCATTTGCGGATGCGCGAGACAAGAGCCGGATCCAGCCATTCCTCACCGCCGGAATACGCGGTCATCGCGTCCCCCGCATTGATGATCACATCGATATCATCGGGAATCCCGTTTTCTTTTATATCCTGAAAGTTCAGAAAAGAGACGTCCACCGCCATCCCGCTCAGGCTTTCCATGAGTCCCATGTAGGAATAGCACTGTTTATAGCGAAGCTCGTGCGCTACCATATACGCCTGCCAGGAGCGCAGCGCTCCCCAGGAATTCAGCACCGCTGCCTTCAGCCCGCAATAGGGACGGACGCCTTTGATCTTCTCATAGAGTGTCCGAAATTCATCGGTCACGGTTTCGATAAAATCTACAAACGCCGGAAATCTGTACGCCAGGCTCAGGTAGCCGCCGTAGCCGATGCGATCCACCGGCTTGCGCATGATGGCGCGCCTGGCCGTGATCCAGTCTTTTCTCGCCTCCGGCACCGGGTCATTCCCATCATAAAAGGTGTCCGGGAAAAAATAAGGAAGGAAACGCCCTTCTGTGTATTTCACATGAGGGATTTCCGAAATCAGCCGCAGGCTTACGCCGCCGCCGACGCTCCCAACCACGGCGTCCAGCCCAATTTCTCCAAAATATCTGCCATAGGGCTCTGTGCCGATCCAGTTGTCCCCCAGAAACATCATCGCCTCGCGCCCGGCCGCATGCACAAGCGCTACCAGCTCCTTTGCCTTTCCTGCGACAAACCGCTGCACAAAATCCATATAGTCCAGATAATGCTTTGTCGGGACACGGAAAGGCGAATTATAGTAGCCGTTGTCCACAATGTCCTCCGGACGCAGCGCATAGCCGTATTTCCGCTCAAACTCCTCCAGAGCGCGAACGGAAACCGTCGCCCCATATCCGAACCAGTCTACAAATTTTTCCTTTGCCTGCTCATTAAAGACCAGAGTAAAATGGTAGAAAAATGTAGTAAAACGCACAACGTCCACCGAGGGATTGTCCTTCAGCCACTGTACCAGATAGTCCTTCGCAAACTGGCCGGAGCTGCTTTGCCGCACATCAAAGGGGATCTCATGCGGCCGGTCGCCCCAGTCGTTGGTAATGTGATTGTACATCTGCGTTGGATCCCAGATCGCGTATACGAGAAAGGACACCGTATACTCATGAAAAGGCACGGCAGTAATCCGGACCACATGGCGGGCCGGATCCACCTCCCACTGCCCGACCGGAACCACTTCACCGGTCGTCCGGTCAATCACCTCCCACCACCGCTTCGGATCATGGAGATAGTCAGGGATCACCTGCTCCCGGAAATATCCGTCCATAAAGCTGACTTCCAGCTCCTCCGCAAAAGCAGTCCTCCGCTTCGACATCAGATAGAGCTGCTGGCACTCCTCCATATGCTCCTTTGCAAATTCATTATGTCCGCGCGCCACAAAATATGTCGTATAAATTTTCGCGTCCAGCGCCTTCAGCTCCTCGTCAAGCTTTGTTCCATCGCTGTCACGCAGCGCGTCAGCGCCCCATCTTTCCATGATTTCTCTTGTCTCTTTCAAAAATCCCGCCTCGCTCGGAAGCGTGACTCTGCCCATACTCTCCGCCATGCCCTTATTCCTCTTTCTCTTTTCTGCCTTTCTTTTTCCGAACTACTATAACACATACCATCCGCAAAGAAAACCTGTTTTTGGAAGAAAAATATTCGTCAGGAGGTCTGCATATGGTTATTACGTGAAGTGCCCCGCGGGCAAATCCCGCAGGGCAATAACATTATATGGCTGATTCTTTTATAACGGCTTCCGTCATTTTTCTGTACAGGATTCCATTTTCATGGTTTCTGTCGCCGCCCAGTACTTTTTCAAACGCCTTTTTTGCCTGTGAAAGCCGACCAAGTCCAAGATTCCCAAGCCCGATCAGATACCAGCAGTGTATCACATTCTTTTTATTCAGGTCATCGTCAAAAATCAGGAAATCCGGCAGGGACACCGCAAAATAATCAATTTTCATATCATCGCGAATGTGTTTCTCCCCATAATCAATCAGCTTATAAAATCTTGCGTTTGCCTCCTTTTGGTCGCCCAGCTTCTGATAAGCCAGCCCCTGATACAGGATCATATCAGCCGGCTGGTCATAATAATACATGACACCGGCCGGAGTATTATCGCCGATACATGCCGCTTTATAGCAGGCAGCAGCCCCCACCGGATCGCCCAGCGCGTCCTTTGCTGCGCCAAGATAATAATACAGATTGTTATCCTTTGTCCCTTCCAGGCGTCCCTCCCCAAGATTTGGCGGATACGCAAGCGCTTTCTCCAGAAGCGTTTTTGCCGATTCAAAGTCTTTTTCCGCCAGCTTCTGCTTTGCCATTTCCGTCAGTGAAATCTTATATTGTGCGGTGATTTTCCCCTCCGCTCCCTCCCAGGGGGGATATTCGGGTGACAGGAGACTCGCGTTCGC
>JAJQIE010000243.1 GCA_021199395.1 Lachnospiraceae bacterium
GAAGAAGTGGCGGATGTGGAAGCGGAGACAGGGGAAACTGATCCGGACGCTGCCGACGGCACAGAAGAGATAGAGGTTTCAGAGCTGGAGGCTGAGTTTGGGGATGATATTCTGGTGGTGTCGAACGCGACAGGCATTTCCCTGGAGAGTGTTTCCGCGGATACACTGGACGGGGAAGATGCGTCCTCTGAGGAGGAGACAGAGACGGAAACCGGGAATGCCGCTGCGTTGCTTGCGTTTATGGAAGAGGATGGAACCTTGCATACCTTTGAGATTGAGGACGCTGAGGAGCTGTCCGGGCTTTCCGACCTTACGCTGACGGAAAAAATCGGCTTTGTATTTCTTTCCGGGACGGACGGAAGCGGAGAAACGAAGTATTTCTATGAGATAGCCGATGAGATTGAACTGGAAGCGCCGGTGACGATGTATACGGTGGGACAGGTGACGATCCGTGAGAGCGCGGACGGCTCCTCGACGGCTCTGGGCTATGCGGAGCGCGGAAGTGAGCTGGAGGTGCTGGGCGGTACATCAGCATGGTTCCTGATCCGTCAGGGCGAAACAACCGGTTATGTGGCTGCACGTTATCTGACGGAGGAGGAGACGGAAGCGCAGGCGGCTGTAGAGGCGGAGGAAAATGCGCAGGCAGCAGCACAGGCAGCGGCGGCGGCGCAGGCGGCAGCGGCAGCACAGGCGGCAGCAGCGGCAGCGGCGCAGAACAGCAGCTCAGGCACACAGGATACGGCACAGACAGATGACGCGTGTCTCACCGGAGGGGTTTTAAACTAGAAAATTATGTCACTGGTATCAAATAGCTTTTTATTGCTGGCGGGAGCGACCCTCCTTGTGTACTATCTTGCTCCCGCAGGATTTCGCTGGGGGGTCCTGCTTCTTTTCAGCTATATTTACTACATAATGGGCGGGATACGCCTGACAGGTTTCCTTCTTTTTTCTACTCTTGTCACTTACACTGCCGCGCTGTTGATTGGGCGCATGTATGACAGAGGGGACGGGCCGGGAAAAGCAAAACGGATACTGGTTCCGGCGCTGTTGCTGAATTTCGGTATGCTCTGTTACCTGAAATATACCGGCTTCCTTCTGGAAAATCTGAGCGCGCTTTCTGGAATGAACCTGCGCGGAATGGATCTTGTGCTTCCGTTGGGTATTTCTTTTTATACCTTTCAATCCTCCGGTTATCTGCTGGACGTCTACTGGAAAAGGATCGAAGCGGAGAAAAATCCGCTGAAATATGCTTTATTTGTTTCTTTTTTCCCTCAGCTGATGCAGGGGCCGATCGGGAGATACAGCCTTCTGGCAAACCAGCTGTATAAACCCCATTCCCTCAGGATGGAGAATCTGGCGCGGGGCGCCCAGCGAATGCTGTGGGGCTTTTTTAAGAAGATGGTCATCGCGGACTGGGCGGTAGTGTTTGTGGATGCTATTTTTGATACGCCGGATCTGTATCAGGGCGTAGCGCTCTTTGGCGTTCTGTTCTATATGATTCAGCTCTATGCGGATTTCTCCGGGGCTATGGATGTCGTGATCGGATTTTCACAGATGCTGGGCATCACGCTTGAGGAAAATTTCCGGAGGCCATTCTTTGCGACCTCAATGTCCGACTTCTGGCACCGCTGGCATATTACGCTTGGCAACTGGATGAAAGAATATCTGTTTTATCCGGTAACGCTTTCCGGATGGATGTCGAAATTTTCAAAATGGTCGAAGAAAACATTCGGAAGGAAGACCGGACGGACATTGCCCATCGCGCTGGCGGACATCATTGTATTTTTAGCGGTTGGTATCTGGCACGGCGCGGAATGGAAATATGTGGTATACGGCCTGTACAATGGTCTTATCATCGGCTCAAGCGAGCTGCTCGCGAATCGATACCGGCAGTGGAAGAAGGCTCTGCATATCTCAGGGAAGGAAACCTGGTATTTCGCTTTTACTCTGGTGCGTACTCTGTTTCTTACGATCACGCGTATGTACTTTGATCGTGCGGACTCTGTAAGCGCCGCATTCCGGATGATGAAGGATACGCTTACCTGCTTCCATCCCTCTGTACTTCTTACGATACCCGCGGGGCGGGACGGACTTTCTTTTACCCCGTATGCTCTGATTATCATTGTGGTCGGGTGTATTCTTTTGTTTACGGTAGAAGCATTGCAGGAGCGCGGGATCCGGATCCGGGAATCCCTGGCAAAGCTCCCGCTTCCGGCGACGGCGGCAATCTATTTTATCCTGCTTCTGTCGATTGGATTATTCGGCTCAACAGCAGCGACGAAAGGTTTTATCTATGCACAATTTTAAAATAAAACAGCCAGAATTTTCAGAACAGACAGGTTCAGAACAGAAGGCTCCAGAGCAGGATGCGTCAGAACAGAAGGGTTCAGAACAGAAGGCTCCAGAGCAGGATGCGTCAGAACAGAAGCCTTCGGAACAAAGGCGCTCCGGCAGAGTACATACAGTGAGAAATACGGTTTTGGTGGCGGCTGTTTTTGTCCTGCTGCTTTTTGTACTTGATCTTGCGCTGTATCCGTGTACGTTTATGCGCAATGACATCCACGCGATCAGTACGACTCAGGTGGATGATATCATAGTAGGCACTTCGCACGGCAAAATGAACATCGATCCGGAATCTATGGAAGAGATTACAGGAAGAAGCGGTCATAATGCCTGCGTGGGCGGTGAATATGGTATTGACGCGTATTACATTGTAAAGCTGGCTGCGGAAAAACAGAACCCTGCCCGGATTATTTATGAGATTTCTCCGGGCTATTTTGTGACCGAGAAGGAGGAGGGGAATAATTACCTGCTGTTTTACCATGAGTTTCCGCTCTCTCTTTCGAAGGTAGAGTATTTCTTTGATTCCATAGCGAAGACGAATTTCCGCACGGTTCTGTTTCCGTGGTATGAATATTCTCTTTCCTATGAGCTTCCTCTGGTGACGGAGACGCTGACGCGCAAGCTGACGGGAGATTACAGTGTTGACAGCCTGAAAAGCTCTACTCAGGAGTATCATGAGAATGGGTTTATCGAGCGCTACGCGGTTGATACTTCTACGCTTGCCCTGACGGAGCCGATTCTCTATGAGGAGGGCGCGATCGTAGAGGAGAACATGGAATATCTGAAAAAGACGATCGATTTTTGCCGGGAAAACGACATTGAGTTTGTGGCGGTAACGACCCCGATCCCGGCAGCGACACTGGGTACCTGGTGGGACAGCTATACGGCCGCGTGGGAATATTTTGAGAGCTTCTTTGAGGAAGAAGGGATTACCTACCTGAACTTTAACACGGATTACTATTTTGCGTTTTCGCATGAAATAGAGGATTACACAGATTATGACGGACATATGAATGGCGATGCCGCAAGAGAGTTTTCAAAGGTGCTGGCGGAGCTGCTGGATGCGCCGGAGAGCGGAGAGTCGTAAATTATCTACGACACGTTCCTTACCAATGGTGTGTAGAAGGAGAATGGAAAATGAGAACAAATGCTTTGGAGTATCTGGAGGAGTCCGCCCGGCGCTGCCCGGATAAGGTGGCGTTTGCGGATGAAGACAGCTCCTGTACGTTTTATGAGCTGCAGGATCGCGCGCAGAGGATCGGGACTGCGCTGACTGCCTGGTTTCCGCCGAAAAAGCCGGTGCCGGTCTTTATGGAAAAAAGCGTGGAGACGATCGGGGTCTTTATGGGAGCGCTTTATGCGGGGGCGTTTTATGTGCTGGTGGATACGAAGCATCCGGCTGCCAGGATTGCGCAGATACTTGACGTTCTGCAAAGTGATGTGATCGTCACTTCCGAAAAGTACAGAAAGGCTCTGGACAAGCTGGATTTTAAAGGAACGGTTCTCATGGCAGAGGAGCTTGCGCAGTCGCGGAAGGATGAAACGCTTCTGGCCGGGATCCGCGCGCGGGCGCTGGATGTGGATCCCCTGTATGGGATTTTTACCTCCGGCTCTACCGGGGTACCAAAGTGTGTGGTGGTCGGTCATCGCTCGCTGCTGGATTTCATTGACTGCTTTACGGATATTTTCGGTATTACCGGTCAGGATGTGATCGGGAACCAGGCACCGTGGGATTTTGATGTTTCCGTGAAGGATATTTACTCTGGTCTGAAGACCGGGGCTACGGTACAGATTATTCCAAGACCGTATTTTTCTTTCCCGACAAAGCTGCTGGATTTCCTTGAGGAACGGCAGGTGACGACTCTGATCTGGGCGGTATCCGCTCTTTGTATTGTAAGTACCCTGGATGGATTTGATTATCTTGTCCCACACAGGATCAACAAGGTTCTGTTTTCCGGGGAAATGATGCCGGTAAAGCA
>JAJQIE010000299.1 GCA_021199395.1 Lachnospiraceae bacterium
GCTTTGTATCTATCTGTGGTACAGACCAGAAAATGATGGATAAGGCTGCCGAGATGATCCGCATTATCGTGACCGACTTTGAAGCCGGACAGGTATTTGACGGTGTGGTAGTGAGCATCAAGGACTTTGGATGCTTCGTAGAATTTGCACCGGGTAAAGAGGGAATGGTTCATATTTCCAAAATTGCCAAGAACCGGATCAACCGTGTAGAGGACGTCCTGACGCTGGGCGACAAGGTGAGAGTTGTCTGCATGGGCAAGGACAAGATGGGCAGAATGAGCTTCAGCATGAAGGATGTAAAGCAGAGATAAAAGCAAAGCTATCGATTGCTTTTGAAAAAAGGATACAGGATTACGAAAGAGATCAGGCCGCCTTATTCGGGCGGCCTGTTGTCGTTATAGGTCTCAAAATTCTGTTCCATATCCTGTAAAATATCCGCGTATTTCAGCAGCTCCTCCTGGATCTGCTCCTTGTCAGGGCGGTTTTGCTTGTAGTTAATGCGGTGCTCCATGCTTGCCCAGAAATCCATGCTGAGCGTGCGAACCTGTATTTCCACCGGATAATATTCAGTGATGTCCATGTAGCGTACCGGAATACCGAGAATGATGTGATAGCTTCTGTAGCCATTCGGCTTTGGGTGGAGTATGTAATCCTTTTCCACTACCACAATTAAATCATTCTGCCGTTTCATCGCCTCAATCATCTGGTAGACATCCTGCTCAAAGTAGCAGATAACGCGTACACCTGCGATATCCTGTAAATGCTCCCGCGCGTTTGCCGGTGTGTTGGCAAGCTTCAGGCGGGTAAGCTTTCCGTCAAGGCTTTTGTGCTTTTTGATTCTGGAGTATACGGTGTGAACCGGCTTGTATGCGGCGTCCTTATAGATCGAATGATTCAGGACATCCAGCCTTGTGAGAAGCAGATTCATGGCGTCCTGATATGGAACAATGAGCTCATAATACTCTTCACTGGTCATTTTTGATAAAATCTCCCCGTTATATGACGTCAATCTTATAAGAAATGACATATGCCATCGCCGGGTGGCATCCCGTTCAAAAGACAGACGGGATATACAATGATCGAAGTGTCAGCGGAGACAGCAGTCATTCCATATACGGTCGGTTTTTATTTCTTATTATTAAGAATAGTTGTAACTGCGAAGGTACTGAACAATTACGAATGGTTAAAATATAAAAGATGAATTTGTTAAATATGTGAACTGGATATTAAGAGTAAATAAAGTGTACAGGCAAAAGGCACAAATTGTTTACCTGGTCCTGTGGGGATAATAATGTAAAATATATATTGACATCCTGTGTGCAATATGTTAAAAGTGGCAAAAAAAGGAGGTGCAGATGGATATTTTGTGTATCGGAAGGTGAATAACGGATGATGCTTATTCTGAGAGCTCTTATGACACGGCGGGAAATAGCATCCGGTACGTCAGCAGCAGTTCCTTACAAAATACTGCAAATGTTGCATTGTCGTCCTGCAACATTTCTCTGTCGAAGAGCTCCTGTGTTTACAACGGAAGCGCAAGGAAGCCGTCGGTAACTGTAAAATATGGCAGCTCTAAGCTCACAAATGGCACAGACTATACGGTTTCTTATTCTGATAATAAGAGCGTGGGGACTGCTACAGTTACGATTACCGGACTGAAAAAGACGACCACATATTATGTAAGGATTCGTACATATAAAACAGTAGACGGAAAAAAATATTATTTTTCATGGAGCAGTATTAAGAAAATTAAAACACAAAATTGAGACGACTGATGAGCCGCAGTTCCCGGAAATTGCGGGCAGTTTAATTAACAGAAAACGGCTGTCGGAATGTAAAACCGGCAGCCGTTTTCTGTACTTTGTATTTCATTTTTTACATACCGTTTTCAGATCTTCATAAAATCCCGGATAGCTGATGGCTACGCATTCCGCGTCCCGGATATCCATTTCACCGGCGCAGGCAAGCGCGGCCACAGAAAAGCTCATGGCTACACGGTGATCCTTATGGGAATCAATGACAGCCCCATGGAGAGACTTTCCGCCTGTGATGACCATGCCATCCTCTGTCGCTTCTACCGGGCAGCCGATGCGGCTCAGATTGTCTGTCATGACGGCGATCCGGTCGGATTCCTTGACACGCAGCTCCGCCGCGTCGCGGATGATGGTCGTACCCTCCGCGAAAGCGGCCAGAACGGCGAGAATCGGCAGTTCGTCGATCAGGGCGGGGATCAGGTCGCCTTCAATCGTAGTCGCCTTTAAATGGCTGCTGTGCACGAGCAGGTCAGCGGATGGCTCCGCGCCGGTATGATCTTCATTGATAAGCGTGATATCTGCGCCCATGGCCTTGCAGACGCGGAGCATACCGTCACGGGTCGGGTTGATGCCGACATTTTTAAGGAGAAGCTCGGAGCCAGGCACAAGAAGCGCGGCAGCGATGAAATAGGCCGCGGAGGAGATATCTCCGGGGACATTTATCTTTTGCCCGACAAGATACGGGTCAGGTGTAATCGAGACGGTGGGAAGCATTCTCTTTCTTTCTGTAGATGACAGACTGCCTGCATCGCGTGTCTTTGAGGACATTGCTTCGAACATCGTGTGCTCATTCAAAGAAGCTGGATTGGCTGTAATGCGCTCATTCAAAGAAGATGGGGTGGCTGTAATGCGCTCATTCACAGCTAACGAGTCGACAGGCGAATGCTCAAATGTATCGGATTGCTTATATTCTGTGCGCACATCCGCTCCGAAATAGCGCAGCATCAGTTCGGAGTGATTTCTCGAAAGCGCGGGCTCCGTAACGCTTGTGATACCGTCCGCGTAAAGACCGGCGAGCAGGATACAGGATTTTACCTGGGCGGAGGCAACGGGCGAGTCATAATGAGTACCGTGAAGCTTTTTCCCGTGAATTTGAAGCGGTGCGCAGCCGTTTCCCCGCACAGAAGAAATATCCGCGTCCATGCCAAGGAGCGGCGCCATGATCCGCTTCATGGGGCGCTTCTGGATGGAATCATCTCCGGTAATGGCTGAGTCGAATGACTGCCCGGCCAGGATGCCGGAGAGAAGCCGCACGGTCGTCCCGCTGTTGCCTGCGTCCAGAAGATCAGATGGGGCATTTAGTCCATGAAGCCCATTCCCATGTATCAGCACATGCTCCTTTTTCTGTTCTACATCAATCCCCATCTGACGGAAACAGGAAATCGTCGAGAGGCAGTCCGCTCCGGTCAGAAAATTTGAAACCTCTGTTGTACCCTGCGCGAGAGCGCCAAACATAATGCTTCTGTGGGAGATGGACTTATCTCCCGGTATGGTGAGCTCCCCGCGCAGGGGGGCGGTATATTTTATAATCATGACAGATTTGACATCCTTCCTGTATATAGAATATGTTTCTCTATGATCTGCACCGGAGTTTTCAATTTAGCAAAAAGATGCAGCTTTAAGATAAACCCTCTTATCGTATTACCATACTACCGTTCCCAGATCTGATAGCGGTGCTGGCGAAGAAGCTCTGCGGCCGCTCTGGATGGTTCTTCTTCATAAAATTCGATGCGCAGAACCCCCTCCTCGAACTCCCGACTGTGTACAATCCCAATATTTTTGATACTGATGCCATTGACGGACAATATCGTGGCGATCGTGGCAATCGCGCCGGATTCATCTACGATGTCACAATAGATCCGCCAGGTCTTTTTAAACGAGCCGAGTCCGCCGGAGGCAAAGGAATCGCGGTAATCGCGTGATTTTTCAAACATCCTGTAGATCGCCTTTCCGTTGCCGCTGTTCATCGCGTCCCGTGATTCGGTGAGCAGATGAATAAAGGTATCCATGACAGCGGAGATATTTTCGCTGTTTGACATACAGATATGCTCCCACATTTCCGGGGAGGAGGAGGCGATTCTCGTAATGTCCTTAAAACCGCCGGCGGCAATCATTTTCATCAGCTCGTCGCGGGAATCCAGGTCATGTACGGTATTTACCAGAGAAGCCGCGATCAGGTGCGGGAGATGGCTGACTGCAGCTGTCGCAAAATCATGCTGCCGGTAGTCCAGAATGATCGGAATCGCGCCAAAGGATGCAGCCAGCGTCCGCATCGTCTCAGTTCGGTCGTCCGGAAAGCCAGGTGAGGGAGTCAGTATATAATAAGCGTTTTCAAAAAGATGCGCCTGCGCGTATTCAAGTCCGGACTTTTCGGAGCCGGTCATGGGATGCCCGCCAATAAAACGTCCATTCAATCCCATTTCCTCCGCGGCGAGATGGATGTCTGTTTTGACGCTGCCGACAAATAAGACAATAAAGAAAGCACTGACAACATTAAA
>JAJQIE010000158.1 GCA_021199395.1 Lachnospiraceae bacterium
GTTAAAAATAACCGCCCCTATAATTGTCTTTTGTTCCAAACCCATTATGGATATTTTATTTGCGTTCCCTATAGGACTAATATTCGACATAGTTACGCTTATAAGTTTAAGAATTCCGCAAGATCACAACAACATGCCTCTGGCATTGATTACATGAAAATGGTTATTATTAAAAATCCAGCATTTGTGACGGCAAATGACGCTCTCGTTGACAATGATGAGTACATAGAAACTGTACAGAACATAGATATAATAAAGCAAGAAGCTTTAGGATATCTCGAAGATTATATAGAGTACATGCAGGGAGCTTCTTCATTAAGCAATGAAGAATTTAGAAGAAGGTATAGGTTCTCACCGTTGCAATATTTTCATAATGAATTAGGACTAACTTCAAAATAGGGTAGATTGAGATATCTCAATCTACCCTATTTTTTTATTGTTTTTCAATTGTCGCTTTAAGCTCTGAGGCAGAAATGCCTTTCTCCTTCATAAGAGCCAAGACTTCCTGGAGAGCCTTTTCTTCAGCCGCTTTTGCAGCAGCTTCGTCTATTTCGTCTATCTCAAATTGGATCTCATCTCTTTGCTCTTCTAGTGTTTTGATCTTATCTTCAAGATCCTTGATCTTAGTGTCAAAAGATTCGAGCTTATCAACCAGCATTTCTCTTTTTGACCTACGGGTACGTTTTTCTGCCATGGGAATACCCTCCTGTTTTTGTTTTTATTATAACGGCGAAATATATTTTTGTAAAGGTAAAACGCATTATTTTGTTAATTCATCTACTTTTAGTTGATTTTTATGCGACTAAACATATCTCTGGTATACTTTTTGAAACAAAAAAGCGACCGTGTTCTACGATCGCTTCTGTTAGTTTAGATGAATAACCACGAAGAAATATTATCGCACGTGTTTTCGTGTCCCTTTTCGTGTCCCCTACGAAGGTTGCGACGATAAAAACTCCTTTCTAAATGGCTTAAATAAAGGCTTTTTTAAACAGGGGTTGAGAGAATCGAACTCCCACTAAGAGTTTTGGAGACTCCTGTCATGCCATTTGACCAAACCCCTATCTGTGATGAACTCACCAGATATTTATACCATAGAACGGAGTGCCTGTCAAGGAAATATTCTCAAAATCAGACACAATTTATTTTTGATATCGCATCGCGCACACTGCGCACGCCCGTCATCTCAATTCCTTCCATGCCATCCCCACCGGTACGCAAAAGCTGCCTTCTGCATGTCTCCGGCAGAATCACGGAGGTAAAGCCAAGGCGCTTTGCTTCGCGGACGCGCTGCTCAGCCATAGATACCGAACGCACCTCTCCGCTTAATCCGACCTCACCAAACGCGATCGTTTTTTCATCTATCGGCCGATCATTCAGGCTGGATGCTATCGCAAGGACAATCCCCAGATCCAGGGCAGGCTCGCTCATTCGGATCCCGCCGGCAATATTGACGTAGGCGTCACAGGAGGCAAGCCGCAGCCCGGCCCGCTTTTCAAGAACCGCCATCAGAAGATTGACGCGGTTCAGATCCGTTCCGGCCGCTGTCCTGCGCGGAAAGGCAAGATTGCTCTTACAGACAAGCGCCTGCACCTCAAGAAGCACCGGACGCGTACCCTCCATCGTGCAGGCTACAACGGATCCGGACGCTCCCACGGGCTTGCCCTCAAGCATATATTCTGATGGGTTCGGTACTTCCACAAGTCCTTCCGAGCGCATCTCGAAAACACCGATCTCATTTGTGGAGCCAAATCGATTCTTTGCGCTGCGCAAAACACGGTAGGCCGCATAACGGTCGCCCTCACAGTAAAGGACTGTATCCACCATATGCTCCAGAACACGCGGTCCTGCGACGACTCCTTCCTTCGTGACATGCCCAACCACAAATATCGAAATATTCATTCCCTTTGCGATCTGCATGAGGATACCCGTGCTCTCGCGCACCTGTGAAACGCTCCCTGGCGCCGATGTGACTTCCTCGTGGTACATCGTCTGGATCGAATCAATAATCACAATATCCGGATGCTCCCCGGTAATCGTCTCCCGGATATCTGCCAGATTAGTCTCACAGTAAATTTTCAGATTTCCCGAAAAATCTCCCATGCGCTGCGCCCGCATCCGAATCTGCTGCGGAGACTCCTCTCCGGATACATAGAGAACCTTCCGGCCATCCGCCGCAAGGTTCCCGCACATCTGCAAAAGAAGCGTGGATTTTCCGATTCCGGGGTCGCCGCCGACAAGCACAAGAGAGCCCTGTACAATTCCGCCTCCGAGCACACGGTCAAACTCTCCCATACCCGTAGTCATCCGCGCCTCCAGACCGACCTCGATCTCCATCAGGGTCCTTGGACGCGCGGCGTTTGCCCTTTGCATCGTACCGGGCGCAGTTTTTTTCGTTGTAATTCTGGGCTCTTCCGCAAAGGAATTCCATTCCCGGCAGCCTGGGCACTGTCCCATCCATTTGGATGATTCATAGCCACAGCTCTGGCAGAAAAACACCGTTTTCGTCTTTGCCATAAATACGCCTCTCTCTGTCGCGGAAGAATTGTCAGATCAAAGCTTTACGACCTTTACCGGAACCGCTCCGTCCGCCCCGGTCTCTACGCTCAGCACGAGCTTGCCACCCATGCTGGTCTTTACGTTTCCGATATTGATGTCCTGGATGTAAACCTTGTACTCAGCGTCTTCTTCCATGCCCAGAATGATCTGAACAGCTTCAGCCGCTTCCACCTCAAAGGAAACTCCAGAGCCTGTCGCATGAAAGCTATGTACCGCGGTTCCCGGAACCGACTCGTATACAAGCATCCCATTGCGCTCCAGCTTTGTAATATCCGCAAAGGTCTTTACCTTGTACAAATCCCCCTCATGCTCATAATCCGACTTCTTTGATTTCTCCGTCAGCTCATAATTGCCAAAGCTGAGCGTTCCATCCTTCTCTGTGCAGATAAGCTCTTTAATACCTGACATTTTTACATGCCCTCCCGATTCTGTATAATACGATTCTGTTTACAGGATACGTAACTGTTCTGAATAGTTACCAGGATCCTTTTACAAGTTCCTTTATCTTACCATAAATAAGCTGAAAACGCTATAAATCATTTATTAAAAAAATCAGAACCGTTCATCGGCGTCCCCGGCCTTCACGTGAAACACGATCCTGCCCTTCTGTGCGCCCACCGCTACAGAATCGCCTGCCTTCACACGTCCGGAAAGCAATTCCTCCGCGAGCGGATCCTCTACCCTGCTCTGCACCGCGCGGCGAAGCGGCCTTGCCCCATATTTGGGATCATACCCCTCTTTCGCAAGCAGCTGTTTCACCGCCGGGCTGAAAAGAAGCCTTAATCCCAGCTGGTTTTCGCAGCGTTTTTTTAATTCATCCAGCAGAAGTCCCGTAATATCGCGGACATTTTCTTCGCTGAGCGAATGGAAAACAATCGTCTCGTCAATCCGGTTTAAAAATTCCGGTTTGAAGATCCTTCTGACCTCCTCCATCACGCTGCTTTTCATCGCTTCATGATTCTTCTGCGCATCATTGCCAGAGCCAAAACCCAGGTGCTTTGGAGCGATAATAGACTGTGCGCCGGCATTCGACGTCATGATCAGTATTGTGTTTTTAAAATCAATCTTCCGCCCCTGCGCGTCTGTGATATGCCCCTCATCCAGCACCTGCAGAAGAATATTAAACACATCCGGGTGCGCCTTTTCAATCTCATCAAACAGCACCACAGAATATGGGTTACGGCGCACCTTCTCGCTGAGCTGGCCGCCCTCATCATATCCGACATATCCGGGCGGAGACCCGACCAGTCGAGAAACGCTGTGCTTCTCCATATACTCCGACATATCAATACGGATCATGGCATTGGGAGTCCCAAACACCAGATCAGCCAAAGCCTTTGACAATTCCGTCTTTCCAACGCCAGTCGGTCCCAAAAAGAGGAAGGAGCCGATCGGGCGATCCGGATTTTTCAGCCCGGAACGGCTTCTGCGAACCGCTTTTGCTACTGCCTGTACCGCTTCGTCCTGGCCAATTACCCTCGAATGCAAAAGTGCATCCAGCTTCAGAAGCCTTTTCCCTTCCTGGTCGGCAATTTTCTGAACCGTTATTTTCGTCCAGAGTGAAACAATATCCGCGACATCCTCCTCCGTCACAGCCCGGACTTTTCCATTCTGACGGGATTTTTGCGCTTTTTTCTGGCGCTGGAGCTTTTTATTCAGCTGCTCCATCTCTTCATTTATCTGCTTTGCCCCGGCCACGTTCCCTTCCTTCAGCGC